>JAACZX010000081.1 GCA_009996555.1 Chitinophagaceae bacterium
TTCATGTTTCGTTCTTTTAATGTGATTAATAACCTGTGTTTTGTGTCAGGTTGGGGTTTGCAGCGATCTCTGAATCAGGGATCGGGAAAAGTTTGCGGATGGCAGAAACACCAGTACCGCTTTTCACACCGCCCTTCCATGGCCACAGGTAAGTTCCTTCCACAAAACGATTGAAACGGATCAGATCAGTTCTGCGGAAACCTTCCCATTGAAGCTCTCTTGCTCTTTCATCAATAATATAATCAATGGTGTAAAAACCCAATGGCGCTGCAGTAACCTGTGCACGTGACCGCAAAGCATTCAGGTAGATCAATGCCTGTGCATCGGTACCACCTGTACCACCACGTTTCACTGCTTCGGCATAGATCAGGTACATTTCAGCTAAACGGAAAACAGGAAAGTCAATATCAGAGAACTCTTTGCCGGGATCCTGGCCAAAACCACCACTGCGTGTGCGGTTACGATACTTGATAATTGCCAGTCCGTCTTTGAATTCCGAAATATTATTGATCTCAATATTCTGTGTGCCCGTTGTAAACTGTGCACGTTTATCGCCATTGCCATTCACATCAGGAAACAGGTCAGGAATATTTCGTGTGGTGCGGATACCGCCCCAGCCACCAAGACCGGAAAGATTGCGATCCATATCGCCACCAACAGAAGCATTCACCAGGAAAGTTGTTCCTCCAAAGTTTTTTGACCTGATACCATCGTAGTTAAGTGTCCATATAAATTCAGGGTTGTTCACATTGTTGTCTGCCAAACCCAGCCAGCGGTAATCGCTCAGCAAACCATAACCGGCATCAATTACACGTTTTGAATACGAAATGGCTTCGGTGTATTTATCCTGGTCAATATAAACCTTGGCATTGAGGTACAAACGGGCAAGCAGCGACCATGCAGCAGCTTTATCTGCACGGCCATAAGCTGCAGTACGTGCATTTGACAGATCAGCGTCAATCGCTTTCAGTTCGCCTTCGATATAGGCAAATAATTCAGCCCTGTTTGTTTGCTTTGGATTGAACTTACCGATCGGATCATTTTCTGTTGTAAAACCAGGTTTGCCATACAAGTCGAGCAGTACCCAATAAGCAAAGGCACGCACAAACCTTGTTTCGGCACGCATGCGTTTAATGTTATCAGCTGCTGCGCCTGTAATACCACGGCCACCCACTTTTGATGCTTCGCTTTCACGGATAAACTCATTACACAGTGTAATGATGTATGTGCAGCGGTAATACAAACCCTTTGTCATGGGGTTGCTGGAACTCCAGTTCATGTTATGGAAATCCTGGATACCGGGATCGTTCCATGCCACAACAGCTTCATCGGTACTCAACTCCTGTGCTTTCCAGAACAGGCGGAGAAAATCGGAAGCACCTTCATCAATACCAGCCACATCGCCATTACCTGCGGGACCCTGGTTACCAGTAAGCGCCATGCTTCCATAAACCTTCGCCAACACCTGCTGATAGCCTGCTTCTGATGTATATACATTCTCCGAAGACAAAGTATTTGGCGGATTTCTGTCGAGTGATTTATGACAGCTGGTAAACACTGCCATCCCCAACAATAACGAACTTATATAAACTGAAATACGTTTCATATTGCAGATATTAATTTTTTAAAAATCAAAGTTTAAGCCCAATACATACGTGCGTGGGCGTGGGTAGATGGTATTATCAATACCACCTGAGATTTCCGGATCAAGACCACCGTACTTTGTAATTACAAATACATTCTGCACGTTGGCTGTAATACGCAAACGCACATTCTTTGCAATTT
Organism: Chitinophagaceae bacterium; assembly: GCA_009996555.1. Classification (GTDB taxonomy): domain Bacteria; phylum Bacteroidota; class Bacteroidia; order Chitinophagales; family Chitinophagaceae; genus Lacibacter. The sequence continues at coordinate 1,786 of JAACZX010000081.1, forward strand.
CACCTGCATCATATCCGATGTTGATATTATCCATACGGAGGAAAGATGCATTCTTTACATAGTAATCAGAGAAATACTGGTTGTTCACAAATCCTGTGTTCAGATAATCTCTTGAACCATTTGCAAGGAAACCAAGCGGATTTACGATTTGACGGTAAACACCCATGTTTGAGTTTACGTTATCATACATGTAGTTGCCAATGCTTCCACGCATCACAAATCCAGCAGTAAAACGTTTTACTGTTACATTGGAATTGATACCGATAAAATACCTTGCTTCCGGTGCCTGATAGATATAAAGATCTTTTTCATTGATGATACCATCACGGTTCAGGTCTTCGTATAAACCTTCAATTGGTTTGTTATTGGCATCATAGATCTGCTTGTACACATAAAAAGAAGAAGGACGCTCTCCAACAATATGCCGTTGAATGGTATTACCTGTACCGCCACTGATGCCGCCCACGGCAACACCTGTAAAGTTTGGATCAGGATTCACCAACAGGTTGGTGATCTTTGGAACCACATAGGTAAAGTTGGCACCAATTTCCCATTCGATATCTTTCTTGCGAACAGGAACAACATTCAATGTTACTTCCAAACCTTTGCTTTCAATATTACCCACGTTTGTAAACAACTGGTTCGTGAAGTTTGATCCAGCAGGGATAGGTACTGTGCTTAACAGGTCTTCTGTTTTACGCATAAAACCTTCCACCGTACCATTGATGCGGTTGTCAATAAATCCAAAATCAACGGCTGCATTTATATTGGTGGTTGTTTCCCAACGCAGATCAGCATCATAAGCACTTGGACGAAGCATATTCACAAATGAATTACCCAACTGGTATTGCGCCTGGTTGTTGCTGAGATCATAAACAGGAATATATCCATAGAACGGAATACCATCCTGCTGACCGGTAACACCATAACCTGCACGCAGTTTCAGGTTAGAAACCACTGTTGAATTCTTCAGGAAATTTTCTTCATTCACCTGCCATGCTACTGCTGCAGATGGGAAGAAACCCCAGCGGTTATTTTTATTGAATTTAGATGTACCATCGGTACGGGCATTTAATGTAACAGTGTACTTGTTAGCCAATGTATAAACCAAACGTCCGTAATAAGAGATCAATGTATAACCCGGCGCCTGTGAAATAAAGTTGGGGATTGATCCGGGAACAATAGTTCCATTGTAACGCTTGTCGGGATAGTTAAAGCTGTAAAATTCAAAATCCTGGTAACCTGTACCTGCTGTTACATCTACACGGCTGTTAATGGCTTTGATGTTGGATGCATAGTTGAAGTAAAAATCCATCAACTTGTTATTACGCTGCTGGTAGTAGCGGTTATAGGTACCCTGGCGGCGGTATGTATCTGCAACGCTGTCTGTAACAATATTCACACCATCACCTTGCGAAACATCGTAACCGAGGTTGAGGTTTGCACGAAGTCCTTTTACAAATGGCAACTGGTAATCGAACTGAATATTACCGATGCTGCGGTAAACTTCGCTTGTGTTTTCCCTGTTGTATAACAAACCAACCGGGTTGCGGTTTGAAAGTTGTGTAGGCAATCCATCGGGATCTGTCCACTCCCAGTAACCACCATAACGGCTGCTGCTTGAACGTACAGGTTTTGTTGGATCGAATGTAACTGCATTACCAATTGCTCCTTCATTTGCAAAGAAGTTAGTGGTACGGGCACCTTTCAGGTTCAGATCAACTTTCAGTTTATTATTAAAGAAACTCGGGCTGAGGTTTACCGAACCGGTCATACGTTGAAAGTTGCCGGTTTTTAAAATGCCATCCTGGTTAAGGTAACCACCTGATATACGGAAAGGAAACTTACCGTTACCAAATGCACCTGTTGCACTAAGGTTAAAGTCCTGTGCAAAGGCATTGCGGAAAACCTGGTCCTGCCAGTCGGTACTTTCTTTACCAAGCAATGCAACCTGCGACGGTGTTCCTTTTGCATTTACAATAGAACGGATTTCATCGGCACTCAACACATCTACTTTACCAGCTGGTGTTTGTACAAATCCCTGTGCACTGAAGTTGAGACGAACTTTTCCTTTCTTCCCTTTTTTAGTTGTGATCAGCACAACACCATTCGATGCACGTGAACCGTAGATAGCTGCGGCTGAAGGATCTTTTAAAATGGTGAATGTTTCAATATCATTCGGGTTAATAAGGTTGAGTGGGTTGGTTGCGCCTGAAATGCCGCCATTATCAACGGGTACACCGTCAATAACAATCAACGGATCGTTGCTTGCATTTAATGAAGCACCGCCACGAATACGGATGCGGCTGCCACTGCCGGGTGCACCACTGTTTGGTGTAATTTGCACACCAGCTACTTTACCTGCAATTAACTGCTCAGGTGTTTGCAGTGCTCCTTTCACAAAATCTTTTGAAGAAACAGTTGCCACAGAGCCGGAAAGGTCTCTCTTACGCTGCGTACCATAACCAACCACCACCACTTCGTTCAGCGTGCCTTGCGCAGCCGAAAGCGAAACAGCAAAATCAGTTTGTGCACCCACAGTTAATTCGTAAGCAGTGTAACCTACCGATGAAATAACAAGTACACTGTTGTTGTCATCAACAGCAAGACGAAAATTACCACCGGCATCAGTGGTGGTACCACGGCTGGTACCTTTAATTGTAACGGAGGCATTTGCAACAGGAGAGCCGTCTTTACTATCGGTTACTTTTCCGGTAACCGTTTTTCCTTGTGCAAACACATTCACAGCCAAAACCACGAGCAGGAAGCTTAGCACTCCCGCCCTGGCAAGCAGACGATGAAGGGTCATAATCAATAGTTGGGGTTTTGAGATTTACAATTTATATCTATACAGTTCCTGTAGTTCTTTGCTGTTGATTGCAATCGTTCTTCTTTCTTTTAGCAACTGTCAACAAAAAATATATTCACTGTCGTAAGATCAATAGCCGGGCAGCATAATAAGACAATCCCCTTTCGCTTACTGCTGCACTATTATTTTTTCATACCTCACCAGGTTATCAACCCTCACCTGCAACACATACTGGCCTGCCTGCAAAGGCACGCCTGCAAAACTGTTGCGATCCATTTCAAACAACTGGTAACCTTTTATCTGAAAGCCCATGCTTTTTGATGCAAGCACCTGACCTTGTATGTTTATTAACTGCACACTCACGTTGCCGCTTTTTGGCAATTCGTAACGAACAGTGGCTGTATGTTGCACCGGGTTGGGATATACAGTGAGTCTAAAGTCAGTATTTGAAGCGATAATATCTCTGACATTGGTCACTACAGCACCTGATATATTCTGATTGAGATACACTTTAAATTGTCCCGGCTCAAGCGCAACAACCTGTTGGTTTCCCGATACAGTTATGGAGCCCCCGTTTGTATAATCGTAAAAAGTTCCGTTTGCCGGGAATGTAACTGTGGGTGATTGCTGCTCCACATCAAAGTTTGCAACAATGACATATTTCAGATCCACATGATCAACCACAATTGTTTTTACCAGGCTGCTGCCAAGGTTGGTTCCTAATGCAAGGTTAGGTGTGCGGAATGTGTTTTTATACAGGTTACGCAGTTTTGCCATTGCTGCGTATGTTTCATAAAGGCGTTTACGACGTACCTGCTGATAGTAATCCCAGCGCAGTGGTTTATTACCGGTGCGTCCATTGAAATTGATATCATAATCATAGCCCACCTCACCAAATTGCCAGATCATTTTCGGACCGGGTAAGCCCATCAATATTGCAGCCATTGCTTCTGTACGACGCAGGCCAACCGTAGTATCTTTTACATTGTGTGCGCCATTGGTGATATTGCCTGCATTGATATTTTCATACATGATGCGTTGTTCATCATGACTTTCAGCATAGGTGATCAAATGCGGTTTGTCGTTGAACGCAGCATCATTCCAGTTGCTCCTGTTCTTCCAGAATGCACGGTTAATATCAGAGTTAGCAGAAAAGCCTTTTGTATTCTGGTTGAACTGGTAAGTCATTATTCCCCACAACATCATTCCACGTTTTGCCAGTTCTGCTTCTTCATCATCGTTACCCAAATGCTCAAGAATGCAGTAAGAACCCGGGCTTACCACCTGCATACTGTCGTAATAGCGTTGCCAGATGTTGATGCGGTCCTGGTTATACTGGTTCCATGCATTTACATCAGTTGTATAATTATTGGTGAAGCCTTTGCTGAGATCCCAACGGAAACCATCAATGCGGTACTCCGTTAACCAATGGCGGATAAACCGTGATACATGATATTTTGTGGGCTCAACATTATGATTGAAATCGTGGAATACGTTGAATGGATGCTGTGCCGTTTCGTAGAAGTAAGGATTGTTGGCTGCTGTTTGATTTGCTGATGCATTCCACCACATGGCTGCCAGTGGTGATTGACCTGTTGCATGGTTGAAAGCAATATCCTGGATGACTGCAATGCCCAATGTATGCGCCTGGTCAATAAATGCTTTCAATGCATTTTTGCTGCCGTAATATTTATCCGGTGCAAAGAAATACATCGGGTTATAGCCCCAGCTTTCATTGCCGTCAAACTCATTGAACGGCATCAGCTGCACTGCATTAAAACCAAGGTTTTTGATATAGTTCAATGTGTCCTTCAGCATTTGCCAGCTGTGCAATGCACCAAAATCACGCACCAGCAGTTCATATACCATCAAGTCCCGTTTATCAGGACGAACATAGCTGTTGCTTGTCCAGTTGTAAGCTGCTTCGCCGGGGGTGATAACGCCAACAATTCCACCTGTTGTTTTACCGGTTGGGTATTGCGGCATGTTGGGGTAAGTGGTTGCATTGATGTGCTGATCATTATTTGGATCAAGCACCAGTTCACTATACGGATCGGCCATGCGGATCACATCATCTACAACATATTGAAAACGGTAGGTTGTTCCTGCAGTAAGACCTGTTACTTCTGTCCAGAAATAATCACCATCTTTTTTCATTTGGCCTGAACAGCTTTGTGTCCAGTTATTAAAATCACCAATGAGCGAAACTTTGGTTTTTAATGGTGCATATAAAATGAAAACGGCTTTTGTGTTGTTGTCTTCAAACGTAATTCCGTCTTTACGTCCGGCAGGTCTTGCACCTGTTGGGTTGCTGGCCTGTGGCACAAAAAAGTTGAATGTATCACGTTTGATGGTGCCGTTATCATCAGCCTCAAGTGTGATCTGCTGTTCGCAGGTAGTGGTTACGTTGGCTGTACCGTTAATGACCTGTGCGGCAGTTCCTGTTGCAATTTGTGCGGCATTAAAACGTAAAGTAAGGTTGGCATTTTTTGATGATACAGCTGTAACCGGAACATTGAAAGGCGGTGTTCCTGCAGTAAACGGTTCGGCAGAAGGAACATAAGTGGGCTGCATGGCAGGTGAAGTAAACTTTACAGCAAACTCATTAGCGGCATACACTTTTATATACATATCGCTGCCATCAATATTGCGTTGTACCAGGTTGCCGGCTTCGTTGCGGAAAAGAATGGTGATATAACGAATGGTTTCGCCTGCAGGCACACCATAGTAACTGCGGATATTATTAATTGTAAACTGCCAGGTGTTGGGTTTGTTTACCGGATCGGGGCGGGTTGCCACCGGTGCATTTGATGAGCCCCATGTTCCCTTCGTGTACTTCCAGTCGGTTTGTGAACCGCTGTTTGATGTAATAAGTCCTGTGTGTAAATAAACTGTGCCGTTAAAGTTCTGTAAGCCTTTGTTTCCTTTTGTGGCATCCATGGTAATAACAATGGTGCTGGCGTCGGTTGGAAAAGCTACATCAGTTGATAATAATTGGGCATGGCCTGCATAAGCTGCACAGCAGAAGAAAACAAACGCAAGCAAGATTTTTCTCATAACGCAATCCCTTTTACATCAAACCAAATAGAACAATGATCAATGAAATTTGTTGGATTATCGTTGTGATTGCAATCAGTAAGAAAGATTTTTTCGGTCTTTTATATAACAGCCGGTCGCTAAATCAACACCCTTCATTTCCCGCAATCAAAACAATACAAAACTATAATTTGAACGGGGCCTCAAATTGAACTAAAATTCCAATTTCTGACACTATATTGCCAAGTTAACCTATTTTTACATATCACAACCTGAGATGCTGTCATGAAAGCTGAACTCGAAAAAATTGTCCCGGGAAACGACAAGCCGGTACTGGTGGCCTATCCCATGAGCCTGCCCTTCCTGGAATTTTACTGGCACCATCACCCGGAATACGAACTCACGTATAAGATAAATGTTAGCGGTAAACGCATTGTTGGTGACAGCTATGAGGAATTCAGTGCCGGTGATCTTGTGCTGATAGGGCCCGATCTGCCGCATACATGGGTGACCGATAAAAAGATCACCAACAAGTCCTGCGATTTTGTGGTGATCCAGTTTTCCGGCTCTTTATTTAACAGCTTTGCCGGCTTGCCTGAATTTGAAAACATTAAACGGCTGTTGCAAAGTTGCCGGCTGGGTTTACACTTTACAAACAGTAAACCGTTTAAAGAAATGATCCTGTCGCTGCCGGGCAAGTCGGGGGTTGAAAAGATAATGGGGTTGATCGATCTGCTCAACCGGTTGTCGAATCAAAAAGGAAGAAAGCTGGCATCGGCCGATTATGATATTTCCCAGGCAAAAAGCAGTGAACCACGTATTAACAAAGTATGTACTTATGTAGAGCAGAATTTTTCCAAACCTATCCGTATCAATGATGCTGCATCTATCATCAATATTTCGCCGAG
>JAACZX010000489.1 GCA_009996555.1 Chitinophagaceae bacterium
ACCGTTCACGCCACGGTTCAGGCAGATTTTCTCCAGTTTAGGAACCTGCATGATGCTTTTGTAACCAAAACGTTTCATTAAAGCAGGTACTACTTCACTTTTGTACTTGCTTGCCAAACGGGGTGTATATTTTACAGTACTCATTTTCTTAATGTTTTAACCTTCGTTAAATTATTTTACAGGCTGACCTGATTTTTTAGAAACCCTTACCAGCTTACCGGTTTCACGGGTGCGTTTTACTTTGGTAGCTTGCTTGCCATCCCACAACATCACATTTGAAATGTGGATGGGAGCTTCTTTCTTTACAATACCACCTTTTGTATTTTGCGCACTCGGTTTGGTATGCTTGGTTACGATGTTTACACCTTCAACCAATACACGTGCATCTTCAGGAAATACTTCCAGCACTGTACGAGGCTTTTTTACATCTTTATCATCACCGGCAATTACAACTACTGAATCGCCTTTCTTGATGCTAAACTTGGGTTTAAATCTGTTGCTCATTTTTTTCGCTTTATGCTTAACGCTAAACTTTAGTGGCTTAGCAGAAACTTTATATTAGAAGCATGGGCTGCTGTGCCCGTTGCTATTACTTACAGTACTTCCGGTGCCAGTGAAATAATTTTCATATAGCCTTTATCACGGAGCTCTCTTGCTACAGGCCCGAAGATACGTGTACCACGTGGCTCGTCTGAAGCGTTGAGGATTACTACCGCATTGTCATCGAAACGGATGTAAGAACCATCTTTACGACGCAATTTGTTTTTTGTACGCACAATTACAGCTTTTGCCACAGTACCTTTTTTGATACCACCGCCTGGTAATGCATCTTTTACAGTTACCACAATCTTATCGCCAATCTTTGCATAATCCTGGCCGCTGTTTCCCAATACTTTGATGCAAAGCACTTCTTTTGCACCACTGTTATCGGCTACGTTTAATCTGCTTTCTTGCTGAATCATTTTCTTAAACTTTTAACTCCGGGTATTAACACTGAGTATTTAAAAAATCTGGTTGTTTGCAGAGGCTTGCGGCTGCGTACCGAAGCATGCGTAGAATATTACTTCGCCTTTTCTACTACTTCTACCAGTCTCCAACGCTTTGTTTTGCTGAGAGGACGGCTTTCCATAATACGTACAGTATCACCTATACCGCACTCATTCTTTTCATCATGAGCATGGAACTTAGTCGTTTTTTTAACGAACTTTCCGTAGATAGGGTGTTTTACTTTACGTTCAACAGCTACTGTAATGGTTTTATCCATTTTGCTGCTGGTTACAACACCTGTCTTCGTTTTACGCAAATTTCTTTCTAACATTTTTTGCTTTTTTTCAGTTGATGACGCAATGCGTCACTGTTATTCAAATGGATTAAATACCCAGTTGTTTTTTTCTTAACTCTGTTTTTAAACGGGCTATATCACGGCGAAGGCCACGGATGCTCACAGGATTCTCCAATGGAGAAATTGCGTGTGCAAATTCCAGCTTCTTCAAACGCAGTTCATCTTCTTTGATGCGTGCAGCCAGATCTGTAACGTTCAGCTCTTTTATGCTCTTTAAAAAATCAGTTGTCTTTGCCATGTTAATCAGTTTATTCAGTTCTTCAACTTGTTAATTACGCAACCAGGTCTCTGCGCACAATGAATTTTGTTTTGATGGGGAGCTTTTGAGCTGCCAGTTCCATTGCAGCTTTTGCTACTGCTTCAGGAACGCCATCAGATTCAAACAAAATACGTCCTGGTTCGATAATGGCTGCCCAACCTTCTGGGTTACCTTTACCTTTACCCATACGTACCTCTGCAGGCTTGCGGGTTACTACTTTATCGGGGAACACACGGATCCACACATTACCTTCACGCTTCATGGCACGTGTCATTGCCTGGCGGGCACTTTCAATCTGGCGGTTGGTTAACCATACCGGTTCCAACGCTTTCAATGCGTATGAACCAAATGAAATGCTGGTACCACGCTTAGCCACAGCACGGATGCGTCCTTTCTGTGATTTTCTGTGTTTTGTTCTTTTCGGCTGTAACATTGCTGTATATGTTTCTTGTTACTGTTTGTTGTTTGCTTCGTACTTCTTACTTCGTAACTCTTACTTTGTAATTCGTACTTGTGTTTATTATCCTTTGCGGCTGTCTCTGCGCTGGCCACCACCATGTCCACCACGACGATCATCTCTTCTGTCGCCACCATGTCCACCACCTCGACGGTCATCTTTTCTGTCGCTCACATCGCTCTTACCACCAACAAAGTTGGGATTCAGATCACGTTTAGTGAGAACTTCGCCTTTACAGATCCATACTTTGATACCGATTTTACCGTATACAGTTAATGCATACAGGTTTGCGTAATCAATATCCATACGGAAAGTATGCAGAGGAGTACGTCCTTGTTTAATTTCTTCAGTACGTGCAATTTCAGCACCACCCAAACGACCGCTTACTTTTACTTTGATACCTTCAGCACCCATACGTAATGCAGAAGCAATCGCCATTTTCACAGCACGTTTGTAATTGATACGGTTTTCGATCTGGCGTGCGATAGTGTCTGCAACGATTGTTGCATCTACTTCCGGACGGCGGATCTCAAGGATGTTGATCTGAACATCATCCTTACCTGTCAATTTCTTCAACTCTTCTTTAATACGATCTACTTCGCCACCACCTTTACCGATGATGATACCAGGCTTAGATGTATGAATGGTTACAATCAATTTGTTGAGTGTACGCTCAATCACAATTTTAGCGATACCACCTTTATTGATACGGGCATTGAGATAAGTTCTGATCTTGTTGTCTTCGATCAATTTACCGGCAAAGTCTTTTTTGCTACCATACCAGTTACTCTCCCATCCGCGGATGATCCCTAACCTGTTACCAATTGGATTTGCTTTCTGACCCATAGAATGGTTTATAAAATTTTATCAATTAATTTTTGTGTCTACGATAATGGTTACGTGATTGCTGCGCTTTCTTACACGGTAAGCACGGCCCTGTGGAGCAGGACGCAAACGCTTAATCATACGTGCACCATCAACATAAATTGTTTTCACAACCAATGATGCATCAGCTGCACTTTGACCATTGTTCTTTTGTTCCCAGTTGCTGATAGCACTTTTTAAAAGTTTACCAAGCGGAGTGGCAGAGTGTTGAGGATGAAAATCCAATAAAGCCAATGCCTTTTCAACATCCATTCCACGGATCTCATCAGCCAGCAAACGCATTCTGCGGGGCGATGTGGGATAATTTCTGAGTTTTGCTACTGCTTCCATTTTTTTTATTTTAAGGTTCAGACCCGAAGTCTTTCACCATTAACCTACTTTCTTGCTAGAGTGTCCTTTAAAGTTTCTTGTAGGAGCAAATTCACCAAGTTTATGACCTACCATAAATTCTGTTACGTAAACAGGGATGAATTTGTTTCCGTTGTGCACAGCAAATGTGTGACCAACAAAATCAGGAGTAATTGTAGAGCGGCGGCTCCATGTTTTAATTACACCTCTTTTTGCTTTACCCTCGTTAATAGCGAGCACCTTTGTTTCGAGGTGAGCTGCTACATAAGGACCTTTTTTAATCGAACGAGCCATGTGTTATTTTTTACTGTTCTTCCTTAGAATCCTGAGCGGAGCCGAAGGATCGATTTTTTAATTGAATTACTTAGCCAGTTTTTTACCATCCTTACGTTGGATGATGAGCTTGTTAGAACCTTTATGCTTAGAGCGTGTTTTTTCGCCTTTTGCATATTTACCGGTTCTGCTGCGTGGGTGACCACCGCTGCTACGGCCTTCACCACCACCCATCGGGTGATCTACAGGGTTCATCGCTACACCACGGTTACGAGGACGAATACCTTTCCAACGGTTAACACCCGCTTTACCGGCTGTTTCAAGGCTGTGATCGCTGTTACTTACCACACCAACTGTTGCATAACAGTTAATGAGCACTTTACGCAATTCACCACTTGGCATTTTCAATACAGCATATCTTTCTTCTTTGTTGGTTAACTGTGCGCTTGTACCTGCACTGCGTACCAATTTACCACCCTGGCCAGGCTGCATTTCAATGTTGTGAATGTTCGTACCCAATGGCATGTTCTTCATTTGAAGAGCGTTACCTAATTCAGGTGCTACTGCATCACCCGCTACTACTGTTGCACCAACCTGTAAACCGTTTGGAGCAAGGATGTAACGTTTTTCACCATCAACGTAGTTCAGCAATGCAATGAATGCTGTACGGTTTGGATCATATTCAATAGATGCTACTTTAGCAGGAACATCTTTTTTACTGCGTTTGAAATCAATTACACGGTATTTCTTTTTGTTACCGCCGCCAATGTAACGCATTGCACGACGACCTTGTGCGTTACGGCCACCTGTAGCTTTTACTGATTCGAGTAAAGACTTTTCAGGAGTATCTGTGGTGATCTCGGCATACGCATTCCCGATTCTCCATCTGGTACCTGCGGTTACCGGTTTGTATTTCTTTAATGCCATTTTAAAAACTTTTATTGTTCAACTTTTGCGGTAGTTGACCTACCATTCTTTGTTTCAGATTATACTGTACCGTACAGGTCAATTGTTTCGCCTTCGGCAACAGTTACATAAGCTTTCTTGTAAGCTGGTTTGCTACCCTGGATATAACCTGCTTTGGTCATACGGTTCTTCGCTTTACGAGGAGCCACCATGGTGTGCACATCAGCTACTTTCACATTGTAGAATTCTTCTACAGCTTTTTTGATCTCCAGCTTGTTAGCTTTACGACCAACACGGAAAGCGTATGTGTTTTTCTTTTCTGTTAAACGATTGCTTTTTTCAGAAACAATCGGCTTTATTAAAATTTCACTCTGTCTCATCTGGACGTTGTTTATTCAGTTCAATGATTCAATTACGCTGCAGCTTCTTCTTCAGAAAAAACTTTAGCAGCACTTTCAGTTAATACGAGAACATCACTGTTGATGAGGTCGTATGTATTTACATCGGCCAGTAAAGAACCAACTACTGAAGGAACGTTACGGAGGCTGAGGTAAAGGTTATCGTTGTAATCAGGAATAACCACCAGTGCTTTTTTACCTGCGATATTGAGGTTGCTTAATACACTTACAAACTCTTTTGTTTTTGGAGTATCCATTACCAGATCTTCAACAATAACAATAGCGTTTTCTTTTGCTTTATAAGAAAGAGCACTCATTTTAGCGAGGTCTTTTACTTTACGGTTCAGTTTAAAATCGTAACCGTGCGGCTTAGGTCCGAAAATGGTACCACCACCTTTGTATAACGGGTTACGGATATTACCCTTACGTGAACCACCGGTACCTTTTTGGCGGTGAAGCTTGCGGCTTGCACCCTTTACTTCAGCACGGGTCTTTACTTTATGAGTACCCTGGCGTTGTGCAGCCTGGTATTGCTTAACAGCAAGGTAAATAACGTGGTCATTGGGTTCGATACCGAAAATATCTTCCGGTAATTCGATCGTACGACCTGTTGCCTTTCCTGCTTTATTTAAAACTTCAACTTGCATGACTTCTTAAATTAGTTTGTGATTACTTCTGGATGTATACGATTGAACCGTTATGACCCGGTACAGAACCGCTCACAAGGATGTAATTCTTTTCAGGGAAAATCTTGAGGACTTTCAATCCTTTTACTTTCACTCTTTCTGCACCCATACGGCCAGCCATACGCATACCTTTCATTACACGTGAAGCATCAGAAGAGTTACCGAGTGAACCTGGAGCACGCTGACGATCGTGTTGACCGTGTGAAGCTTCACCCACACCGCTAAAGCCATGGCGTTTAACAACACCCTGGAAACCTTTACCTTTTGTGGTACCAACTACATCAACTTTTTCGCCTTCTGCGAAAATTTCTGCAGTTACAGTTTCACCAATATTTTTTTCGAGAGAATAGTTGCGGAATTCTTTTACGAATTTCTTAGGAGAAGTGTTTGCTTTTGCGAAGTGATTCTTCTCAGCAGAAGTAGTGTTCTTTTCTTTCTTTTCGCCAAAAGCTAATTGAAGTGCGGTGTAACCGTCAGCTTCTTGAGTTTTAACCTGCGTAACAACACAGGGACCAGCTTCAATGATGGTGCAGCTTTGTTGCTTACCATCGGGACTGAAGATGCTGGTCATGCCGATCTTTTTACCAATAATACCTTTCATTTTTTTTACAGTTTATGCCCTGTAAGGTTGTTGAGACATAACGCCGGCGAGCGTCATTCAATCCCCGTTTACCATCGACCTTTTCCTTTTTTCCACTTTGGATCGGAAGTACCGATGGTAAACTAACCACGAAGGGCTAGTTTATATGTGTTCCCGGTTTTGAGCCGGAAATATTTTTTATTCAGAGCTCTTTTTTCGCTTCCGCCCTGCGGAATGATTGAGAGATGAAACAGAATTCTATTTTAAGAACTTACACGAATAGTCCGCCGGGCGGACATTCATCATGCCTTGATTTCTACATCAACACCACTTGGCAAATCGAGCTTGCTGAGTGCATCAACTGTACGGCTGCTGCTGGTGTAGATGTCCAGCAAACGCTTGTGTGTACACAGTTGAAATTGTTCACGGCTCTTCTTATTTACGTGTGGTGAACGTAACACAGTAAAAATTCTTTTACGAGTAGGTAAAGGAATAGGACCTGTTACTACTGCACCTGTACTACGAACCGTTTTCACGATTTTTTCTGCAGATTTATCGACCAGATTGTGGTCGTATGATTGCAATTTAATTCTGATACGTTGAGCCATAAGATCTGTCCCAAATTTTCAATTGGGAGCGCAAAGGTAGGGTTTCAAATATTCCCTGCAAAAAGTTTGAGGAAGTTTTTTCAAAAAAGCAGGCAAAACAACGGCTTTTTCCCGGATTTTTCTTCCTGATGGGCAATTTTGTAGCCGAACTTACTGGTCCTTCATCAACTTTTTAGCTGAATGCCTGCATTTTTCACACCCGGCAGCACCTTCACACCTTGATTGGGGGAGAGTTGTATAAATGTTCTCTGGATCAGCTCTATCCTATCCTGTCCCCTCGCCTGCCTACAAGAGCCAGTTTTTTGTTGTTGAAATTACCAATCAATACAGTTCATATATGAAGCAGAACTATTCGTTTTTTTACTACAGAAATGCAGTAGTTTGTCCTAGTGCTTAAAGTTGGAGAACAAATAACCGCTGTTTAATTTTACAGCCAGAATCAACAGTCCAATATCAATTCCTCCCGAAGAGCCCTTGTTTAGTAGCCCGGATTTGCCCGGCAGTTCATTCCCGGTTTCCTTATTTACTATAAATGAAGTTGTAGAAACAATAAGTTCAATAAAACTGAACTGTTTGTGAATAACGGAGATCTACTTAGCTATTATTTGATATACCATAAAAATCCGTCAATGAAAACCTCAATTCAACCCTATGGCGCCGCCATTTTACTGCTTTCGTTCAGCCTTTTCTTTGCAGCCTGTACAAAAGAAAAATCAGCAAATTCAGATGAGAATCTGGCTACCGTTCAACAAAACCGTACCGGGGGACTCGTAGATGATGATCCTGAATTAGAAGCCAAAGTTCCCGTAATTGTATCAGCAGGCTTCTTACAATCCGGTTCAACAGCAGACAATATTCCAATTTCAAGAATTGCCGCCAAAGGAAAGCCCGATGCAATAGCTCCCACTGTAAGTATTACTTCACCTTCCGGCGGAGCTTCTGTTTCCGGCACTGTGAATGTAGCGGTATCAGCAGCCGACAATATTAAAGTTACTTCTGTAACCTTGAGTGTTGATGGGTCAGCGAGCAGCAGCAGCACCAGTTCGCCTTTTACAAATGTGTGGAATTCAGCAACTGTTCCTAATGGAACACATACCCTTACAGTTACTGCCAAAGACGCAAAAGGGAATTCTAAATCTACCTCCATTCAGGTGAATGTTAATAACACAACACCAGGCGATATCACCGCTCCTTCCGTAAACCTTACCTCACCTGGTAACGGAACCACGTATGATGCGAATACAAGTATTACCATTAATGCCTCTGCAACCGATAATATTGGTATTAGTTCTTTAAACATCAGTATAGATGGTACAGTTGTAGGCAGTTCCACAAGTTCAACTTACAGTTATACATGGAATACAAACACAGCAGCAAGCGGCATTCATACCATTTCTGCAACTGCAAAAGATGCTGCCGGAAACCAATCTGTAAAATCAGTAACCGTTACTCTTAATACAATCGTCATTGTTGATCCCACGCCCACAACCGGCGTACGTTTAACAATGCCACCTGTGGGTAACCAGGGAAGTGAAGGTTCCTGTGTAGCGTTTGCTGTGGGGTATGCAGCCCGTTCTGCTGAACAATATTACAGAACAGGAGCAACAAGCTATAGTGCTTCCAGCAATATCTTCAGCCCTGAATTCCTTTACAACCAGGTAAAATTCAGTTCTGATTGCAATTCAGGTACTGCCATGCAAACTGCTCTGGATTTTATTAAGCTAAATGGTATTCCCACCTTCCAAAGCATGCCTTACAGCAGCAGTAATGGCTGTTCGT
>JAACZX010000490.1 GCA_009996555.1 Chitinophagaceae bacterium
GTTGGTTGATCGTGTGTTGAAAATGGTAAACATAAACGAGTACAAACGTAACCAGTTTTGTCCCATCATTCGTATTAGCCCGAAAGCATTTGGCGTGGGAAGAAGATTGCCGATTGTAGCAAAATATTTAAGTTAATCGATTCCTGTAAGGTCTGCCGGGCGGCTTTGCAGCGCTGCAGACCTTACAGGATTAAACATCATCATCATGCCGAAAGAAGGTTTTGCTATTACAACAGAAAAGGATTTTTTCAACATAGAATTTATTCATGCATTTCTGTCGTCATCTTATTGGGCAGAAAATATTCCCATTGAAACGGTGCAGAAATCGATCGACCATTCACTTTGTTTTGGCGTTTTTCATTTGGGTAAACAAATCGGTTTTGCAAGAGTAATTACCGATAAAGCAACTTTTGCTTATCTCGCAGATGTGTTTATTGATGAAGCATATCGTGGGCAGGGTTTAAGCAAATGGCTGATGGAAGAGATCATGGCACATCCGGATGTGCAGGGTATCCGCCGGTTTATGCTTGCCACCAGAGATGCACATGGTTTGTACGAACAGTTTGGGTTTGGGCCAATGACTTTTACTGACCGCTGGATGCAGATTCACAAGCCGGATATTTACAAACAAGCTTCAGAATAAGAACTTAGCCAACCGATGTCAGGGCTTTCAGCCGCTGACGGGGTTTCGTACCTCGTACTTCTTACTTCGTACTTACGCTTATCTTTGCGCAAATTTTAGAGTTATGTTACAATTGGCATTTATTCGCCAGAACAGGGATTTGGTGAAAGAAAGACTGGCCGTAAAACATTTTGCTGATGTAAACCTGGTTGACCAGATCATTGAACTGGATGAGCAACGCAGGAAAACACAGCTGGAGAATGATGAGCTGGCAGCGAAAGTAAATGCAGCATCGAAAGAAATTGGGATGCTGATGGGTAAAGGACAAAAAGAAGAAGCCGAAGCAAAAAAAACAGAGGTTGCACAGTATAAAGAATCGTCGAAAAACATCGCTGATCAGTTGAGTGCATTGGAGCAACAGGTAAATGAGTTGCTGGTGCGTTTACCCAATCTGCCATCTACATTAGTACCTGTTGGTAAAACTGCAGAAGATAATGTGAATGTAAAAGAAAGCGGCGATGAGCCTTTGTTACCTGCCAATGCAAAACCGCATTGGGAATTGATTGAGCAGTACGATATCGTCAACTTTGAATTAGGTGTAAAGATCACCGGCAGAGGATTTCCTGTGTACAAAGGAAAAGGAGCTAAACTGCAACGTGCACTCATCAGTTATTTTCTTGATTACAATACAGCCGCAGGTTATACCGAATATATTCCGCCGTACATGGTAAACGAAGCAAGCGCTTACGGTACCGGACAACTGCCCGATAAAGAAGGACAGATGTATTATATGCAGGCCGATAATTTTTATATGATCCCCACTGCAGAAGTACCTGTTGCAGAGAAGCAGGAAGCTTTGGTGCCGATGTGCGTGGTTTAAATCGTGTACACCAATTCGATAAAGTTGAGATCATTCAACTGGTTCATCCCGAAAAAAGTTATGAGGTGTTGGATGAAATGGTAGCACATGTAGAAAAACTGTTGCAGAATCTTGGATTAAAATACCGCATCCTTCGTTTGTGTGGCGGCGATATGAGTTTTACTTCTGCATTAACGTATGATTTTGAAGTATGGAGTGCAGCACAAAAGAAATGGCTGGAGTGCAGCAGTGTAAGCAACTTCGAAGGTTTTCAAACCAACCGGATGAAGATTCGTTATAAAGACGAAAAAGGAAAAACGCAATTAGCGCATTCTTTAAACGGAAGTTCATTGGCGTTGCCACGTATCATGGCAGCATTGCTTGAAAATAATCAAACAGAAAGTGGTATTGCTATACCCGAAGTGTTACGTTCGTATTTTGGAGCAGATGTGATCAATTAAGAAAGTGTGTGATAAAAACAAGAAGAGGCTGTTTCATTCTTTTGAAACAGCCTCTTTCTTTTTCTCATGTTGTTTGACAAGCTGATATTTTTAGCGCAGGCTTGCTCTTGGGCCACCAACAGCATAGGTAGCCTGCATGCGTGCTGCCTGTCCTGAAGTGAACATATACATACATGCATCGTTTGTATAATCCATATAGTTCATGGTCATTTCAACCGGCTTACCGGCACATTTGCTTGCATGGCCTGCTGCCGGACAACCATAGTTTGCACCATCATGTGCAGGCGTATCACCAACAAGATCATCGCCACATCTTCTGTCGCCCCAGATATGACGCAGGTTTAACCAATGACCCACTTCGTGTGTTGCTGTTCTTCCTTTATTGAAATCAGCATACAGTGGAAAACTACCTCTGCCAAATGCGTTGTTGTCAATTACAACACCATCAGTGGCTGAGCTTCCGCCAGGGAATTGAGCATAACCAAGAATGCTGTTGCTAAGGTTACATACCCAAAGGTTGAGTGATGTTGTTGGGTTAGTGGGGTTCAAACCACCTTGTGCAGTTTTTTTCATTGCATCGTTTGTGCCCCATGATGTAACATTTGTTTGTTTGCGGAAGGTGCCTTCTAATACAAACCTGATTTTGATGTCACCCGATTTTAAATTGGCATAGGTTGAAGTAAGATTATAGTCTGCATTACCGGCAGCAAAGTCTTCATTCAACACAGCTATTTGTGATTGAATTTGCGCATCGGAAACATTTTCAGCAGCTGTGTTATAAAGTACATTCACATAAACAGGAATAGTCATTATTCCATCTGTACCAAGACGACCGGCAACAGTGCGTTCATTGATATATCTTGCAGTGAATGATTCAATTTCATTCATTCGTCTTTGCAACGAAGGATCTTCCTGCAGTTTTGCCTGCAGCACTTCATAACTCACGCATCTGCGTGTTCCATTAAGAGATTGTTCTGTTTCAGCCTCAGGTGTTTCCTTGTCGGCTACGGATTTACTACATCCAAAAAATAACAGCAACGATGTTGCTGCCAATACCGATACTTTCTTCATGCGTTTGTTTTAAATGTTTAGGTTGGTAAAAAATAGACAATTGAATATATTTCTTTTTTGCTTACGGCTGTTAGGGAAGAATAAAGAATTTTTGAAACACTGCTGCAAACGGGCGTATAACTGTGTAAAATAGTTGATAAGTGTTGGATGAACTTGGGCATGAAATGCTATGACTCTTAAGATTTTACTAAGAAACATTTCATTAAGATTTTTTATCAACGATGCATTCTAACATTGCTGCTTACCAATTTAATTGCAATGAAAAAACTACTTGTACTTTCAACAATCGTACTGCTTGCTATCAATGCGAATGCACAATTTCAAAAAGGGAATAAACTACTTGGATTTGGCTTTAATGCCGGGTCAACTACCGTGCAGCAACAGAATATGAATTTTACACAAATAAACAAAGAAGAGCTGTTTAATCTTTCTGTTGAATTAGGCTTTGCCGTGAGGCCAAACCTTGTTACGGGGTTTTATCTGAATGGTGGAACTGGTACACTTGAAACAGAATTCAGAGCTCCAAGCTCAACAATATATACGAGCAAGTTGCAAAACCTTGGGGGCGGTTTATTTATCCGAAACTATAAAAACATTAAAGGCGATTTTTTTGTATTTGGCGAAGCACGGGCAGGTTTAAGTTACGCTGAAACTAAAAACAAGACTACCGATTTTATAGAACTTAAGCGAAACAATGTAACAGCGGGCATTTATCCCGGGCTTGCTTACAAATGGAACAGCCGGTTTTTATTAGAGTTACGTTTCGCTGATCTTGTAAGTCTTAATTATTTTCAACAGAACGGGTTTAACGGCCCTTCAGCGGTTAACCAGAAAAGTTTCAACATAGGTTCAAGTCTTGGCCTTGGTTATCTGAGTAACATTGGCATTGGCGCCCGCTGGATCATCAAATAACAATATTACAAAAGCACCTGTACCTCCATTGGGCATCGGTAACGATGCCCTTTTTCTGTTAGTACCCGGCAGTTAACAATATGCATGGTAAAAGATTTACACATTTCCTGCGTTAAAGATTAAACCATATCTTATTCATGCAGTCTTAACGCAATAATTTTTCGTATGGCCCTTTCTGTACAGGTAAAAAATCAGCATTTATTATGGCGGGCAGGTTTTGGTCCTGCTGTTGAGCAGTGGAACGATCTTTCAAAAACTTCTCCCGCAAAATTGTATGATGCGTTGGAAAAAGCCTCCCGTAAAGAACCGATGCCGCTGAAAGTTGCGGCCAATTTTGTAGATGGATTAATGAATGGGGTTGATGGCGTTCGCCGTACGGAGATGACCCGTGAGCAGCAACAGGCCATGCAAAAAAAATCAAGGGAAGAGATCCGTAACCTTAATCTTGAATGGCTCGATGAAATGGTGAACAGTGAACAGCAGCTGCGTGAAAAAATTGCATTGTTCTGGCACGGGCATTTTGCATGCCGTAACCTTAACGCACTTTATCAACAGGAATTGCTGCATGTGATCCGTAAAAATGCGCTGGGCAATTTTGGTACATTACTAAAAGAGGTAAGTCAAAGTGCAGCCATGCTTGCCTTCCTCAACAACCAGCAAAACAGGAAACAAAAACCAAATGAAAATTTTGCCCGTGAGGTAATGGAATTATTTACCATGGGCCGTGGTAATTATACAGAGAAAGATATTAAAGAAGCTGCACGTGCATTTACCGGCTGGCAGTTTAAACTGAATGGTGAGTTTATTTTCAGACCTGCAGTGCATGATGATGGTGTAAAAACAGTACTTGGCCGAACCGGTAAGTTTGATGGCAATGATATATTGAATATGCTGCTGGAACAAAAACAAACGGCAACATATATAACCACCAAGTTGTATCGTTTTTTAGTGAACGAACAGGTTAATGAAGAAAACATAAAATGGTTGGCCGAAAGGTTTTATAAATCCGGTTATGAAATAAAAACACTGCTGAAAGATATTTTTACGGGCGATTGGTTTTATGATGAAAAGAATATAGGAGCGCATGTAAAATCGCCTGTGGAATTATTAGTTGGTATCCGCAGAGCAATGCCCATGGAAATTGCCAATGAAGATGCACAGTTGTACCTGCAAAAAATATTGGGACAGGTGTTGTTTTATCCGCCAAACGTAGCAGGATGGCCCGGTGGTTTTAACTGGATCGATAGTTCATCGCTGATGTTCCGCATGCGTATTCCACAACTAATGGCAACCAAGGAAGCATTCAACATCAAAGCAAAGTCGGACGACGACCAGGAAATGGGACGTGGAAATAAAATGCCCGGTCGTGTGCTGCAAACAACCATCCGCTGGGAAACTGCAATGAAACAGCTGGAAAAAATACCAAGAGAGCATTTGCTGCAAAACATTGCTTCTGTTATGTGGCAAACCGATGCAGGCAGGATGAACAAACCAATGATTGAAAAATTTGTGGACGCATCATCACGTGAACGTTACATTCAAACAACAATGATTCAGTTGATGTGTACACCGGAATATCAAATGTGCTAAACCAAAGTTGGAAGTAAGAAGTACGAGGTACGAATCTTACCTCCTTCATCTTACTTCTTACTTCAACTCTTTTTTATGTATATCAGGCGTAAAGAATTTTTACAGATCGGTTCATTGGCAACAGCCTCCATGCTTATGCCACAGTTTCTGAAAGCTTTTGAAAAAGGAAAACTTGTTCCGCCGGGAAATAAAGTAACAGTCATTATTCAATTGAGTGGTGGTAATGATGGATTAAATACAGTGATACCTGTGCGGAATGATATTTACTACAGAAGCCGTCCGAAACTGGGTATTCAGCGTAATGAAGCATTGGCATTAACGGATGAAGCAGCATTGCATCCATCGCTCACTGCATTCAAAGAATTGTATGATGAAGGAAGCCTCGGTATTTTCAATAGCGTGGGCTACCCCAATCCGGATAAAAGTCACTTCAGAAGCATGGACATCTGGCATACTGCCAGCGACAGTCGTGATTATTGGAACACCGGTTGGGTAGGACGTTATCTTGATGCACAATGCAAGGGTTGTGATAAACCTACACAGGCGTTGGAAATTGATGATGTATTAAGTCTTGCATTAAAAGGAGAAGATATTAAAGGTATTGCAGTGGAAGATCCACGCAGGCTGTATACCACCAGTCAGGAACGTTACTTTAAAGAAATGCTTGCACAACATCAGCAGGAACATGAGCGGCCTGTTGATTATCTCTATAAAACAATGGCTGAAACTATTTCAAGTGCCGATTATATTTTTAAGCAAAGCAAACAGCGTCCATCAGCTGAATCGTATCCTAATACAGATCTGGGTAAAGGATTAAAAACAATTGCATCACTTATTTTTAGTGAGATCAATACAAAAGTCTATTACATTTCACTTGGAAGTTTTGATACACATATTAACCAGGAAGGGCAGCAGAAAAGATTGTTTACTGAATTGAATGATGCTGTGAAAGCATTTGTAAAAGATCTGAAAAGCAACAACCGGTTTGATGATGTATTGCTGTTTACCTTTTCTGAATTTGGAAGAAGAGTAGCACAAAATGCCAGCAATGGAACCGATCATGGCAAGGCCAACAATATGTTTTTTATTGGTGGCGGATTGAAGCAACAAGGGCTGTATAACCCCTTGCCCGATCTTGGAAATCTTGATGACGGCGACGTAAAGTTCCAGCTTGATTTTAAGCAGGTTTACGCCACTGTGCTCAATAAATGGATGGGAGCTAATGCCGATGTCATCCTGAAACAATCGGTCAAACCGTTGGATTTCATATAGTTTTACAACCAATGCCAGCTGTAATGCTGGCATTTTTGTTCTCGTGCTTTGGTAAAATTACGGTCGGTTTATTAGGTGAAAACTCCTATTGTTTAAGGCTGCATGCTCTTCTATATTTGTATTGTCCAATTATTTGAAAATCCAAACATCGTCCAATTCCTATGGAAGTATCTTACTTCTTCCGTAAAAAAAGGCTTCATGCGTTCAGTATCGAATCATTGTTCGATAATGTGCAGGCCCAGGTGAACGAAACAAGCGGCATCAAAACAACAAAAGTTGAAGTGCCTTCTATCCGCAACATCTTCGTCAACATTTTCAGTTCACGCAGCAGTCAATCGCAGATCAATCATATTACAGGCGATATTCATTATGTATCACTTGGTATGAAAAAGCGTAACACTGTATTGACCATTCACGACTGTGTGTTTCTTACAAAATACAGCAAGACAAACCTGAAATACTGGTTGTTTAAATTCTTCTGGTATCAATTGCCCATGTGGCGTGCAAGCACCATTACTGTCATCAGCGAAAAAACAAAACGTGAGCTGATCAACCTTACCGGTGTAAATGCAGATAAAGTGAAAGTTGTGCCTAACTTTTTTGATCCACGTTTTGAATTTTCTCCGAAAGATTTTAACGCAAAGAAGCCCCGCATTCTTCAGATAGGTACTAAGGAGAATAAAAATATCCAGAACCTGGCAAAAGCATTGAAAGGGTTGAATTGTGAACTGCATATCATTGGCAGTCTTGATGTGGAAACGCAGCTTGTGCTCCAGGAAAATAAAGTTGATTTTAAAACGCATACCAATCTTTCATTTGATGAACTGAAACAACAGTACGAATTGTGTGATATGGTTGTGTTCGCCTCAACGTATGAAGGTTTCGGTTTACCAATTCTTGAAGCATGTGCTGTTGGCCGTCCACTGGTAACAAGCCGTATTTCTCCAATGGATGAAATTTCAGACGATGCTGCCTGTAAAGTAAATCCTTACAATGTACTTGACATCCGTCGTGGTATTTTGAAAGTAATTGAAAATGAAGAATACCGTGATCAGCTGGTGAACAATGGCTGGAAAATGCGTTATAAATACAGTATCAGTAACATTACAGCCAGGTACACCGAATTATATGAACAGATCGCTGAAAAGAGTGCGCAGGAACTATTTATCCTTCGCCCTGCAAAAGCAGCAGCATCGTTCTTTGGATTGATCTAAGCATTAAACCACATACTTACTAACCCGTTCGCATAGTTGTAGTTTTAGAAAAATAAAGCCTCCGTTTGGAGGCTTTTGTTTTTTGTGAAGGGTCATAGATATTGTTACTCTTTTATCTTTTCGGTTTTTGCACTTCCAATACGATAGAGTATTAGTGCCATGATTGTAAACATTAGCACGCCAATAAGCATATAGCCGTTGTTTCCAAATAGGTGGGTTAAATGTTCTTCCAGATTAACCGATTTCATTCCTGATTCATTGAATACAGTTAAAATTGCAACCAAAACACCAAATAGTGCACCACCAGCTACGAGACCGGTTGCAAACAGGTTGCCTTTTTGAAGATCTTCCTCAACTGGTTCATCAGGATTATCTTTTTTAGCTTTCTTGTCAACAATACCACGTATGAATCCGCCGATAAAAATTGGTAATGTTGTAGCAAGAGGCAAATAGGTTCCTACTGCAAAACTAAGAGCCTTAATTCCGCATAACTCCAAAACCAC
>JAACZX010000082.1 GCA_009996555.1 Chitinophagaceae bacterium
TTTGCAAAAAACTTCCAGCGTTATGATGATTGCTGTATTAGGTGCCGGAATGGTTGGGCGGGCAATAGCTTTGGATCTTGCCAGGGATTTTACTGTTACTTCTTTTGATGTAAATGACAACAACCTGCAATTACTCAGGAAAAAAAACAGTGCGGTAAATACTGTTGTTCAGAATCTGCAGGAGTATGATGCATACACTCACCTGCTTCACAGGTTTGATTTTGTTGTTACAGCGGTGCCGGGCTTTATGGGTTTTGAAACATTGAAAGCTGTGATCAACGCCGGTAAAAACGTAGCAGATATTTCTTTTTTTCCTGAAGATGCATTGCAGCTGGATGCGTTGGCGAAAGAAAAAAATGTAACGGCCATTGTTGATTGTGGTGTGGCACCGGGTATGAGCAACTGGATCATTGGCCGCTGCAATGCCGAAATAAAAGTTGATAAGTTTGAAATTTATGTAGGCGGATTGCCGCTGCATCCGCAGCCTCCGTTTTTGTACAAAGCACCTTTTTCGCCCATTGATGTAATTGAAGAGTACACAAGGCCTGCACGTTTAAAAGAAAATGGACAGCTTGTTACCAAGCCTGCTTTAACCGACAGGGAAATGATGCAGTTTGATGAAGCAGGCACATTGGAAGCATTTAATACCGATGGTTTGCGTTCGTTGTTGTTTACCATGCCGCATATTCCTACTCAAATAGAAAAAACCTTACGCTATCCCGGTCATGTAGATTTGATTGTGGCCTTGCAACAGGCTGGTTTTTTCAGCGAAGAAAAAAAGCTGATCAGCGGAGTAGAAATTTCGCCGCTGCAATTCACATCACAACTATTGATTGATCAATGGAAGCTGGGCGAAACAGAAGAAGAATTAACGGTGATGAAAGTGCTTGTGCACGGTGGTGGACAAACTGTTGAATACAACTTATTCGATAAGTATGATGCTGCTACAGGTATTTCATCCATGGCCCGTACAACCGGCTATGCCTGTACCGCAGCTGTACAGTTGATGGCACAGCAATTGTTTACAGAAAAGGGCGTTTTTCCTCCCGAGCTGATCGGGCACAGGAAAGATTGTTTTGACTTTGTGCTCAAACACCTGCAACAGCGGGGTGTGCATTGGAAAAAGAAATCCTGACCAAAGTTTGCTTTATGAGGTAACGATGAATGTGTTTTTCTGTTAGTTTTACCAACTCAAAACAAAAATCAAACATTATGATACGTCACGCAACAGCCGTTTGGAATGGCTCTGGTAAAGAAGGTAACGGACAGCTTACAACACAAAGCACCGTTTTAAGCAATACACAATATTCTTACCTCTCCCGTTTCGAAAGCGGAGTTGGTACAAATCCTGAAGAATTGGTTGCAGCTGCACACGCCGGTTGCTTTGTTATGAAACTGAGCTTTGTATTAGGTGCTGCAGGTTTTACACCTGAAAAACTTGAAACAAAATGTGAGATCACATTTGTAGATGGTACACTCAGCAAATCACACCTCATCTTAACTGCAAAAGTGCCTGGTATTGATGATGCAAAATTCCAGGAATGTGTGAAAGATGCAGAAGCAAATTGCCCTATTTCTAAATTATTAGGTAAAGGGTTGGAAATTTCAAGCACTGCAACACTGGTTGCATAATTAATAGCAATTTCTTTTATAGCCGGTTTTCAAATGAAGACCGGCTTTTTTATTTTACAGTATGGAAAAAATAAATGTTGCCGAAAAATTTACGCTGTTTAACGATTACTGGAGTCCGCAAATTGCAGGCGAGTTAAACGGACAACATGTGAAACTGGTAAAGTTTAAAGGACCATTTACCTGGCACCATCACGAGCATGAAGATGAATTGTTTTATGTAGTGAAGGGAAGCTTTGATATGGAGTTTCGTGATAAAACGGTTACACTACACGAAGGCGAATTTATTGTTGTGCCCAGAGGTGTAGAACACCGGCCCAATGCCAAAGAAGAAGTGCATGTGCTGCTGTTTGAGCCTGCAACTACATTGAACACGGGAAATGTAGAGAATGAGTTTACGAAGAAAGAGTTGGGCAGGTTGTAACATGCATGTGCAGTACTATGGTTAACTGCGTATGCTACTGCTTTACGTACCTACCTGTCAATCCATTTTTTGAACAACGGTGCTTTTTCCCGGCTGATGTCGATCTCCAGTTTTAATGGTTGCTTTAATTGTACCATCAGCTTTTGATTACCGTGAGGTTTTACTGCATTTACAGCATTGATGTTGATGATGGCT
This sequence comes from Chitinophagaceae bacterium, assembly GCA_009996555.1. GTDB lineage: Bacteria > Bacteroidota > Bacteroidia > Chitinophagales > Chitinophagaceae > Lacibacter. The sequence continues at coordinate 2,249 of JAACZX010000082.1, forward strand.
TGCCGGTTGGCTCTGAAAAATAAATTCGGGTCCAGCACTTCTTCTATTTCTTCCAATGCAGAAAAATCGTAGATGAATTTATCGCCGTTGAACGTGTACACATAATTGAGATTGTCTTTAAAAAATACAGCAATATCTTTTGTTTCCACAGGCGTCCATTTGTTATTGGAGCTGATGATGAAACGCTCTTTGTATTGTGTTTTTGCCAAAGAAGGGTTTGAAAAATACTTCACCAGCTGTTGCAGATCGCCGGGTATAAACGATTTGTTTTCCTGCATGTTCCGCACTTTATCAATTGCTTTTTTCAATTCATCTTCCTGCACAGGTTTCAAGAGATAATCAACACCATTTACTTTAAATGCACGGATAGCATATTCTTCATACGCCGTACAAAAAATAACCGGGCACTGCAACGTAAACTGGTCGAACAATTCAAAACTCAATCCATCGCTCAGGCGTATATCCATAAACAACAGATCGGGTGCTGCGTTATTCATAAACCATTTGCGGGCAGCTTTAAGGCTGGGTAATACTTCAACTACCTGTACATCATCGGCCACCACTGCAATGTTAGCCTGCATTTCTTCTGCAATAAGCTTTTCGTCTTCTACAATTACTGCTTTTATCTGTATGTTTTTCATTTTATAACAAGGGAATTTTTACCGTGAAAGAATGTTCTTCTTCATTTATGATAACGGGTTTATCGGAATAATACCTGTACAAGGTTTGCAGGCTCGCAAGTCCTTTTTTATTACTTGTTTCAACAATGCGGTATAGCTGCAGGTTGTTTTTTACAACAACATAATCGTCTTCAATAAAAATGTTTATCAGCAGCGGACTGTCTTTGTCTGCAGTATTATGCTTAATAGCATTTTCTACAAGGTTCTGCAGGGTTACAGGTGCAATGTATTTGTTGAAATAAACATCATCAACATTTACCTGCACATCCAACCCTTCTTTAAACCGTATTTTTTGCAGCTTTACAAATGTTTCAACAAATTCAAGTTCATCCTGCAGACGAACCAATTCCTGTTCACCACTTTTTAATACATAGCGGTACACTTTGCTCATGCCATCTAAAAAAGAAGTAGCAGTTTTTGCATCCGTTTTGATCAGGCTTCGCAAAGAAGTTAATGAGTTAAACAGGAAATGCGGGTTAAGATGCTGCTTTAAGCTTTCGTACTGCACCAGTGTTTTTTCTTTTTCAAGTGATTCTGCTTTTGTTTCCAGGTTCAGGATCTGCTTCTGCTTGTTCATTCGAAAACGGTAAAACAAAAAGATGGTGGCTGCAATAAAAAACAATGTAATTGTTCTGAACCACCATGTTTTGTAAAAGATCGTCGCAATATGAAACTGTACTGTTTTTTCTTCACTGTTCCAATTGTTAACATTGGATGATGCTTTATAATGAAAAGTATAATGGCCGCCCGGTAAACTCGTGTAAACTACTTTTGGATCTTGTGTATAATGCCACTCTTTTTCCAATCCATCGAGTTTATATGCATACCACAGCTGGTCGTTATAGCTTACAGCTTCAAGATCGATGGTGAAAAAATTTTCATTGTAACTCAGTTGTAAAGGTTGGGTGCTGTTGATAACATGCATGGGCAGCTGCTTATCTCCATTAATCCGTATATCGGCGATAAAGCAATTTGCAGCACTGTTATCGGCTTTGTACTGAAGCGGATCAAAAACAACATAACCTCTTCGTGAAGGCATTACAATTTCTCCACTTCGCAACTTCAACGCAGCATGTTCTGTAAAATCTGTAATGGGCAAACCTGCTTCTGCACCAAGCAGTGTAAAATAGCTGCGTGATTTTTCCAGCATTACCAATCCGGCAGCAGTGCCAAACCATACCCGGTTACTGTCGTCAACAGCAACAGCACCAACAATGTTACTTGGCAGCCCGTTCTTTTCTGTGTAAGAAGTAAAACTATTTTTTTCAAGATCAATACTGGTAATACCATTGAAGGTTGTTACCCATATTTTGCCCTCTTTATCTTCTGCAATGCTTACAATAACATTGCTCACAATTGTTGCATCGGTTTTGTCGGTGCTGTTCCAGTATTTTGTTTTGCCTGTTGCAGGATCATACATTAATAAACCTTCGCCATTGTAACCAAACCACAAACGCTTTTTGCTGTCTTCAAATGTGTAACGTACTGCATAACCTTTGTACTTGCTTAATACCGGATGACCGGCGATGCCATGAAATTTTTTTTCGGCCGGTTTGTAGTAATACAGGCCGTCGTAATCTCTTGTGCCAAACCATAAGGTACCGTCGCTTGTTTTGTTTAAGCTGAAATAAAAAGCTCCGGGTATTGAATCTTTGATGGTAAGAAAATCCATTTTACCTGTTAACCTGTTTAACCGGTTAACACCTCTTCCTGTTGCCACCCATATATCATTATTTACATCTTCGGCAATGGCACGAACAGAGTTGAAATAAATTGCATCGGGTTTACCCGGTTGGTTTTGCCAGGACGTATAGCTGCCTGTTTTTACATTATAAGTTGAAACGCCGTTGCCGGAAGTGAACCAGAGATTACCTTCATGATCTTCTTCCATACCACGGGTTAATGTATGCAGATCGTTTTCGCCAAAAGGATAACCAATTCTGAATAAATTTTTCTGTTGGTTTACATAGTTTACACCCACATCAAAACCCAACCAGATCTTTTTATCCCGTCCAACAAAAACGGGGAATAGCATGTTGCTCAACACCGAGTTTTTATTGGAGGGATTGTAACGATGGTGAACTGTTTGCCTGGTTGCCGGGTTATAAACAAGCAGTGAGTTAAGGTTGGTGGCAATCCAGATATTTTGCTGTTCATCTTCAATAAGACCATTGACTACACTTTTTACATTACCCTGATCTTTGATGAGCAGCTGATCCAACACTTCGGTTTTTCCGTTATTTGCTATCCGAAGCAGCTTAAACAACTCATGATTGCCAATCCACAAATCATTGTTTGTTGAAACCATGAGCTTATCAATCGCCTTTCCCATCAGCTCTTTCACTTCATGAAAGACGGCGATTTTTGTTTTGACGTTGTAGATAATATACCCGCCATTGGCTCCAATATATAAGTTCTCGTTTTTTAAATAAGCGCTATGCGCTTTCGCAGTTGTTAATAATTGTTTTGAAGCAGGATCGTTACTCAGCTCTTCAAACCTGTCAGCAAGCGGATTGTAACAACGCAATCCTGATTTAGATGCAAGAAACAGGCGATCGGCAGCAACAGGTATAATGGTATTAACATTAAACCCTTCTGCTTTTTTTATTTTACGGAAACGGAAAGAAGTGTAATCGAATTCAACCATTTCGTTCCAGAAGCTTAACCAAAAACGGCCATCAACACCACAAGCCATCGTATTGCAAACGGATGGCGGAGGCGAAGTACTGTCTTTACGATCGTAGGTGAAGCGTCGTATTGTTTTTCCGTTATACCTGTTTAATCCACCTGCCGAAGCAAACCACATATAACCAAACTTGTCCTGGCTAATAGCCGTCACCCATCCGTCATTCAATCCATCTGCAGTAGTAATCTGGTGAAATACGACCGGCTGTTGTTGAGCAAACAACAAGGCAGATTTTATGAAGAGTAACAGGAAGACAAGTTTTTTCATTAGCAATCAAAATAGTAACTATTAGCAGTAAGACCAAAAGGACGAACTGCCAAACTGCTGTTTTTTTCATTGAAACGGATAAAATGAATGCCGAAGTGATGTAACCCGGTTGCAATGCACAACAACATCTTTACTGCAGCGCTATTATTTAGTAAAAGCAAGCTGCAAACGCATAACCACAATCACGAAAACAACAACATCACTTAGTGTTTGCTTTTATCCGTTTTACAGTACACATTATGCAGCTCGGTCTGTTTCATTTTCATTTCGTTTTTATGCAAACAATCTTTGACTCATAAACTAAAAATTAAAACCAAAAGTTAATTATGAAAAAGATTATCACCTCCTTTGTTTTATTTGTTTGTGTTGCTGTTGCATCGCATGCACAGAGCGTATCGGTTAATACAGATGGCTCAGCAGCAGATGCCAGTTCTGTCTTCGATGTAAAAAGTACAACAAAAGGTATGCTGGCGCCACGCATGACAACAGCTCAACGCCTTGCTATATTATCGCCGGCAACAGGTTTGCTGCTGTTTGATACAGATACCAAAACATTCTGGTTTTACAGTGGTTTGTTGTGGACGAACATCAGCACAGCAAGCGGCGGTTCATTTACATTGCCGTATAACGGATCAACCAGTTCTTCAACATCGGCACTGGGCGTTATCAATACCGGCAATGGTGCTGCTATTGAAGGTTCGGGTTCAGGCGGATCCGGTGTATATGGCAACAGCTTTAATGGTGCAGGTGTAAATGCCTTATCAACAAATGGATTTGGACTAATGGCTAACAGTACTAACAGTAGTGCTATTTATGGTTTTGGTTCAAATGCATTTCCGTCTATAAAGGGTACTAACTCACTGGGCAATGCCATACAAGGTGAAGCATCTGCGACTGGTAGCAGTGGTGTATATGGTATTTCAAGTATCGGTGGTGGTTATGGTGTACGTGGTTTTAACAATGCTGGTATTGGTATTTATGGTCATACAAATACAGGTACTGGTATTTATGCATCCAGTACAACAGGCACAGCGTTGGCAACTACCAGCACATCGGGTGGACTTGCATTAAGTGTTACCGGTAAAGTAAGAGTGAATGGCACCCCTACAGCTCCTGCTGCAGGATATGTATTAACGAGTACAGATACACAGGGTAATGCAGATTGGCAACCACAAGCAGAAGCCACTCCTAAAATTGCATTCAGATCATATGGTGTTTTAAGTGGTGAGGAATTAGAAGATTTGATTTCGGGCTCTTCATTTTTGGGTGAGATCGACAACAAGGTTTATTACAAATACGAAAACTATGATTATGGAAGTGGGTTTGATTTAAACGGGAGCAAATTTACCGTGCCGGTTACAGGGCTTTATCATTTTGATGCCGGTTTGAAGTATGAAGAAAATCTTCTCTTTGACTATACGCAAATAAAAATTTCGCTGATGTTGGTCAGAGATAGTAAAATATATACAATGGCAAGATCAGGTAACTATATGAACAGTACAGAAAACTTACAGCTGAACATAAGCAGTGATCTTTTATTGCAAAAAGGTGATGTGATCTGGATCAGCACTTCACATACAAACACATTGGGCCTTCCTTCCTACCTCGATATAACGTTAGATGCACTACAATACTTTAGCGGTCACCTTGTGTTTAAGGTGAATTAATTCAGTTGAGAAAAGAAGTTATATACCGAACGTAAACATCAATTATGAAAAAATATTTAACCGTCATACTGCTTGCATTACTGTGCAAACAAACTATGGCACAACTAATAATACAAAGCGGCGCCCGATGGGTTACAACCGGGCAGGTTACAGTAAACCTGCAAGACATGAGCTTTGTGAACAACGGCAGCTTTATGCCGGGCACGGGGTTGTTGCGTTTCAGCGGTACACAAGCAAGCAGCATCAGCAGTGCAACAACATTGAACGTGTACCAACTGGATATGCAAAAGGCAAATGCAGCGCAGGTAAACCTCCAAACAAATATGCAGGTAGCTAACTTCATTAACTTTGGAGCGGGTAATTTAAACCTCAACAATAAAACAATTACACTTAACAGTGGTGCTTACCTGAATAATGAAAAAGAAACAAGCCGCATTATTGGTGCAACAGGAGGCGAAGTTGTTTATACCGGTACATTAAATGCACCTGCTTCGGCTAATCCAGGTAACCTCGGCGCTATCATCAGCACTATGGCTAATCTTGGAGCCGTAACAATTAAACGTGGCCATTTGCCACAAAGCGGAACAGGATTAAGCAGCAGTATTAACCGTTACTACGTTATTACACCACAATACAACTCCGGTTTAAATGCAACACTCAGGTTTGTTTATTTTGATGCAGAAAAAAATGCATTGGATGAAAACAGTTTTGTTCTCTATCAAACAAACGATGGAACAAACTGGACCAACCTTTCGCAAACAACACGCAGCAGCACTTCAAATTATGTTGAGAAAACAGCTGTTGGCAGCCTGTCGAAATTTACATTGGGAGCAGATGCTGTTGTTGCACCGGGTTGCTCTGCAACAGGTGTGGTACTAAATGTAAAAGCAGCTAAACAAAATACAGTGAGCATTACATGGACCACAGCCACAGAAACAAAC
>JAACZX010000083.1 GCA_009996555.1 Chitinophagaceae bacterium
AGATGAAATGGAAGTTGATTTTAACCAGGTGCAAATGCTTGATGTATCAACCATCGCTTACCTGAAATTTTTACCAACAATATTGGCAGGCAGTATGAATCCGGGTAATGGAGGTGGTGTTGCTGTTTATACAAGAAAAGGTGATTTTATGCGACCAGGTGTTGCACAAAACAGTTATATCTTTTCGATTAAAGGGTACACGCCTTCAGATTATATTCTTTTTACAGGAAAATAAAGAGCATAAAAAAAGCCATACACTCGCAGCAGTAATGGCTTTCAAGAGTAAAATTCATTCATATTATTCAGCTACATAATTTTTCCAACGTTTAAATTGCTTTGTTTGTGGTGATTCGAACGATTCAACCAACAAGTGCACAATCTGCTTGATGGACTGAAGAACAGATGAGTTTTTACGTACGGAAGGGTTCTTTTTCATAACACTTGGATTTAAGGATATAAAAATATTAACAGTTCCTTTTTTCTGCAAGCGTAGAAACAATGTTTTTTCACTTGTTGTTTTTACGGGTTTTTGTGTAATAATCGCACTACATTCATGTTATGATCCTGCTGCTTTTAGTATGGGGCCTGTATTTTTTCCTGCATAGCCTGCTGGCCAACAACTCTGTAAAGCGTTGGCTGCAAAGGGTTTCGGGCTTTTCTGCTCAGTTTTATCGCCTTGGTTATAACCTCTTTAATTTCTTTGCTTTGGGGTTAATTCTTTGGCTGCACTATAAACTGGTATCTGCTTCTGTTTATACAGGCAGCATTGGCACAGCACTGCTTGGCGTGGTTTTAACAATGGCTGGTTTTGTACTTATGATCCTGTCTGCAAAGGAATACCAGCTTGCTTCTTTTCTTGGTTTGAGGAAGGAAACCTTCATGCCTTTGCAGGTAAATGGTTTGCACAGGTATATGCGTCATCCGTTATACAGCGGAACGTTGTTGCTGTGCATTGGTATCTGTATTGCTTTTCCGTTATGGAAAAACTGGGCTGTACTTTTTTTAATGATCGTTTATCTTTTTATTGGTATGTGGCTTGAAGAAAAGAAGCTGATAGAAATTTTTGGTGAAGAATATATCCATTACAGCAAGAAGGTAAAAAGACTCATACCGGGTATACTATGATGCATAGATTTGTTTTACTATATTGCAATCAAATCTCTATCCATGAACAAAAAACTACTGCTATCACCGGCAATACTTTTTATTGCTTTTCTGTCGTCTGCACAAACGAGAAACGTATTCACCACCATCAGACCTCAGCTTGAAAAAGTAATTAACGATTATCCCAACCAGTTTGCATTGATCAAAGGAACAAAAACACAAAGTGATCCCAGTCTTATTGAATACAGTTCAAAAGTGGAGATGAAAAATGCTGTTGAAACAAGGATCATTGGTTATCCGGCAAATAAAAAAATAAGCTGGTTGTGGGAATCAAAATTACTGGTAACAGAAAGTATTGATGAGTTAAAGAAACAATACAAAGCGTATTATAACGACATTCTGGGTAAATCGCTTTTCAGTAAAGGGAATAACAACAGCATTAACCCCACCGGACCATACAGCAGCCCCTCGGAAGAATTACGTTTGTGGAGCAACCAGTTCAGGATAAATGATGCAACAGGTGAGTTTAGCCAGCTGGTGATTGATCTTGTTGCAGAGTATCAGAATTTTGAATGGATCATTTACCTGCGTGTGTATGATAAAGAAAAGGATGAAGAGATGCGTCCCACAAAAGACACCAATGATCCATGGCGGTATGGAACAAATAAGAACTGATAAAAAAGAAACGTCGCACTGAAAAGAGCGACGTTTCTTTTTTATACCGTTTGTATGTGGGGATGATCAACTTTCTTTCGGGAAAAATAATTCCATGCCCACATCAGCGTAAAGCTTGGAACAAAATCTGTCCATGGCAAAAACTCTTCAAAGAAATTGAAAACAGAACCAAACGCACCTTTCCACCCGCCAAACGTGCGGAAGAAAATAAGAGCTGAGACAGGGGCCCAGATCAGATCACCAAATTCACCAAAAAAAGGAATTGCATACGTGGCATAACCCACTGCATCCATTGCAAGGCAGAATAAGAGAGATGATTGTTGTTTGTTCATTTTTGTTTGACGTTTGTAACAGTATTCAGATATTATTTTATCCTGTAACGTTGTATCAGCCGCAGAAATTTTTCCTGTTGAAAACTAAACCAGGTTCTTTTCCATGCAAAGGCTGATCTCCACACCAACGTATTGCCCGTAGTTAGGAATTTGTTTATACCCTTCACGTTCATACACCCTGATAGCCTCCGGCTGGTTAAGACCGGTTTCAAGAATACAATTTCTATAGCCTTCTTCTTTTGCCCATTCTTCAAGTGCAGTTAAAATTTGCCCGCCAATTCCTTTACCACGATAAAAGGATTTTACATACATGCGTTTGATCTCGGCTACTCCCAATTCATATTCTTTGAATGCACCGCAACCAATGGGCTGGTTGTTTTCATAAGCAACAATTACATGATGAATATGATCGAGCTTGTTGAATTGCGAAAAGAACGATTGCTGTTCGCCATAGCGTTCCTGCAGATCGGCGTCGAGTAGTGCAACCAATGAACGGAAATCGCTGCTGTCGGAATTTGTTTTAATGAGGCTTAGCATAAGCAGTGTTTATAACTACAAGATAAAAATGTTTATCCATCATCTATGGTCGGTATTAATAGGTTTGTGCAAAACAAAAACCCCTTCCTGAAGAGAAGGGATTTTTAATAAAGTTCTTTCTTATCCTTATGATGGTCGTCTGTAACGCACCGGTGCTGCAGGTTCTTTTTTCAATTCAACGCCTTCTGTCTTCAATAATTTCAATGCTTCCTGCACAGCACGTTCCAGTTGCGGATCTCTTCCTTCTATCAATGCTTTCGGGTCATAGAACACTTCAACGTCGGGTGCAATCCCTTCACCTTCAACAGCCCATTTACCATCGGTATCAAAGAAGCCGCCACGTGGTGCCACCATTCTGCCGCCATCAATGAACGGAGGTGTATCCCATGTACCAACCAGGCCACCCCATGTGCGTGTGCCTACTAAAGGGCCGAGCTTACTTTTTCTAAACATGTAAGGCAACAGATCACCACCTGATCCAGCATTTTCATTAATGATCATCACCTTCGGACCAAAGATACCAGCCATTGGTGTGGTAGAAACTTTGTGTCCTTCAACACGATTGTTGAAGTAGCCTTGCAATTTTCTTCCCATCACATCGATCATATAATCAGCTGCAGAGCCACCGCCATTGTTTCGTTCATCAATTACGGCGCCCTGTTTATCCTGTTGTGAAAAATAATAACGGTTGAATGAAGTGTAACCGGGGTTGCCTGTGTTCGGAACATACACATACGCAAGTTTACCACCAGAGAGTTCATCTACTTTTCTTCTGTTGGCTTCCACCCACGCTCTTGATCGCAAACCGGCTTCACTTGCAACAGGTACAACGGTAATTGTTCTTGCGCCTTCTAAGCTTGGTTTATTATTGACACGAATTTTAATTTGCCTGTTGGCAGTGCCTTCAAACAAACTATACAAATTCATAGTTGCAGTTAATGGTTGTCCATCTACTTCAACCAGATACTCACCCTCTTTAACATTCACACCCGGGCCACTTAATGGTGAACGTAATTCAGGATTCCAGTTTTCGCCGGTGAATATTTTTGTGATCTTAAAGAAACCATTTTCAGCTTTATAGTTTGCACCTAACAATCCAACAGGAATAGTTGGTACTTGTGGAAAATCACCACCCGATGTGTACGAGTGACCAACTGCAATTTCTCCACCAAGAATATCAATGATGTAATTGAGATCAGAACGATGTTTTACATGTTTCAACCAAGGTTGATACCAATCATATACTTTGTTCCATGGTGCACCATGTGTATTATCTACATAAAGAAAATCACGTTGGTAACGCCAGCCTTCTCTAAAAATTTGTTCGGCTTCTTTTGCAGGATCAACATACACTCTCATGGCATCTGTTTGCAATCTGCCATCACCGGGGCGTGGTGCACCAGCAACAGTATTGACAATAAACCATGACGGACCACTGTTGTACAACAGATTTTTTCGGTCGAAGCTGGATGATGCAAATGAAATACCTCTTACAAACTCAATTGCCCTCCGGTCTTTTATACTGTAGCGATGAAGAATAAGACCATTTTCATTGGGGATCGCTTCTGCAATAAACACATGCCCATCAGGCCCCGCAACTAAGTCTTGATAATCACGCACAGGCATGTTTACAGAAATGATGCGCTGATCAATTCCATCAAAATCAATTTTCACTCTTACACCTGTTGGTTTTGTTACAACAGGTTTTACAGTATCACCGGTGTTCTTTGTTGTGAGTACAGGTTTTTCTTCGCCGGGTTTTGTTGGCTCTTCATCACTTTTTGGCTCAAAGGGATTAGCTGTTTCTTTTGAAAGAACAGCTATATACAAAGCACGTGTAACAGGATAATTATAACTGCTCATATCTAACCAACCTGTGCTTAATGCATAATCGGTGCTTGCTAAAAAGTATAAATATTTTCCGCTTTCATCCCACTGCGGACTGATAGCATCACTCAAGCCATCTGTGATGGCTGTGCTTTTATTATCATCAACATTATACACTTTAACTGCTTTGAACTGGTTCTCCATGATCTGCACATAAGCGATCCACTTACTATCGGGGCTCCACACAGGATGCAATGTTCTGTTGGGATGTGCAAGCCTGTCGGTAGCGACCAATGTTGCTTTACCGCTTGCAAGATCTAAGTTCCAGAGATTGTAATCCGTATCTGTGAACGCAATGTATTTCCCATCGGGGCTCCATGCCGGATAGTAGTAGAATTTTTTATTGGGGATGGGATATGCTTTGGGCGTTCCCGATCCATCCTGTGCGCCAACCATTAACTGGTATTCGCCACTTGCATCAGAGAACCAGGCGATCTTTTGACCATCGGCCGACCAAGCAGGATAACGGTCGGCAGCAGACGTTGTACGGGAGATATTTCTCCAGTCGCCGTTTTCTTTTGGTACAGAAAAAATTTCACCCCGATGCTCGAACAATGCTCTTTTACCTGTTGGTGAAAGACTGGCATTGATAAGTTGTGCGCCTGAAATATTATTCCATCTTGCTCGGCCCCAGTTAAGATCGCCATTTGCATTGATGGTTAATGGTTTTGTTTTACCTGTTGCAATATCATAACTGTGTAAACGTGCACCTTGTTCATAAATCAACACACCATTGCTTGCTGATAGATTCTTTACATCGTAATCTTTATGAAACGTAAGTTGCTTTTGTGCTTTTGTTTTTGGATTGTACATCCACACATTGTTTGCATAATCCTGCTCACTCAAAAAATATAAAATACCATTCTCCCAAACAGGTGCTGTATGTCGTTCCCGATCACCTTGAATGGTTTTTGTTGTTTCGTGTGTTTTCATATTAAAGATCCAGATGGGTTGTGCCTGTCCGCCACGATAGTTTCTCCATTCAGGATCCCAGAAGCGATGCGGTTGATACGCCATCATACTGCCATCATCACTCATGCTTCCAACAAAACCAAACGGCAGGATCATGGGTTCAGGTGTTGCAACCGTGTAAAATTTTGTATTGGCAGTTGGGTAACCCATTCTGTCTGATGTGAAAATGATCTTGTTATCATTCGTCCAGCCCTGAACAAGATCAGGTGTTGGATGCCAGGTAAGACGCTTTGGTGCACCACCATCAATAGATACCAAATACACATCCGTATTACCATCGTATTGGCCGGTAAAGGCCACCCATTTTCCATCGGCACTGATGCGTGGATTGTTTTCTGCACCAACGGCAGTTGTTAATCGTCGTGCATCACCACCTTCACGGGCAACTACCCACAGATCATCGCCATGCACAAACACAATATGTTGCCTGCTCACCGATGGCTGACGAAGCAATAATGTGCCTTGTGCTATTGTTGAAAAGGAAAAGATGCTGCTGCAGATCATTAACAGCAAACGAAAAGGAGTTTGATTTTTTCTCATACGAAGTAGTTTGAATAGAAAAGATAAGAAAAACCTTCGGGGCTTTCAAAACACCTGGAGTTTTAAATCTGTCGAGTGACGATGATTCAGAAGTGTTCAGCTAAGTAAACAATTCATGCATCTGAAATTTCAATTGATGCAATATGCCTTTATGGGCAATTTGCTGCATTTATATTTTTATGTTCTTAAATATAATCGAATGAAAACACGTTGGATGGTAGGCATGTTGATGCTCTGCATTTCTGTTTCATATGCACAAACAATGCCCGATGTAAACAAGATGATGAAGATGAGCCCTGCTGAACTGGAAGCCTACAAAAAAGAAATGCAGAAGAAATACAGTGTGCAGGCAAAAGAAATTGCGCAGCAAGCCAATTTTAAATTGGATGAAATGACACTGCCTGATTTCAAGGTGCAGTTGCCAACAAAAGATGTAAAGCGGCTTTCATTGTTACCTACACAACCACCTACATTAATTCAGTTGAGCGATATGTTGCGTACCACAAAGCAACAGATAGAAGCTGTGGTTAAACCTACAGTGATTCAGGAGGTAAAGAAAATTGTTACCGGACAAACTGCAGAAGCGCTTCAGCAATCGGCCATTGGAGAATTTTATGCTGACAGGCCTGAACAATCGTTACTCATTGCCATCGAAGCAGCGTTGAAAGATGTGAACGATCAAACAGGATGGAACAATGTTGCGGCTATTATGAATATGACGGGCTTGCAGCACAAAGCCATTCCGATATTGATGAATCAACTGCAAAGCGATCCTAATAATAGTATGCTATTGAACAATATGGGACAGGCCTATCTTGGTCTTGGCGATATTGGATTAGCTGAACTGTTTTTAAAACAATGTTTGCAACACGATCCGTTAAACCCTGAAGCCAACCGCAGCATGGGTATGATCAAATTCTTCTATGAACAATATGAAGAAGGGATGAACTATTTTGAAAAAGAACTGGAGGTAGCTTATCGCCGCAGCACCATGGCGTTGATGCGTGGCAAAGACAAAGCGTTTAATATTTATCAACTCCGTAAGAAACGCAATATTCCAAAGCGTGATTTTTTTGGTGAACTCTCTTTTCAGAATTTTAAAGTACCTGCCCTTCCTGAAACAACAGATGAAACAGCGGATGCTAAAATCAAAGGCGAATCATTTAATCAGTCAGTAACTGAAGAGATGATGTATTGGAACAGCAGAGCACAACTTTCTCCCGAAGAAATAAAAAGAGATGGCGAACAGATGCCCAGCATTTATGCCGACTATGTGGAAGCCTTGTTGAAAGATCTGCACGCTGTTTACACATCAGAAGAACTATTGCTCTTTAATGAGCTTGATATAAATCATATCAGGTTAATGCTCGACAACTATCATGCAAAGCTGATGGCAGTACAATGCCCTTCGGCACCGGCCGGTGCCACACATGGTGAGTACGAAGCGTATATTAAAAAATGCTGCGACATAAAGAAGCCGATCATGGATGCTTTTGTTGCAGAGTATAATGCGTTTGTAACAAAAAGGGGTAAACGTGCATTAGGCATCTGGAAAGAATACCTGAATGATCTCATCAACATTGTGTCACTCGATCCAAGTGCAGGAAACAGGATAATGGTGTATCGCAGCCTGCAGCAATATTTTGTTGTGGTGGCGCAATGCTGGGGTAGCGGTCAGTTTTTAGATCCGCCGATGGAATGCAGCGTTGTACTTAGTACTGCCGAAGCCGATAGTATCATTGCTTCGTCACGCAATCTTGATCTCAGTTGTCCGCAGTGGTTGAATATTGAAATAGATGTAAAAGTAGCGAAGCTGAAAGCCGATTGTAATAAGTATGCTATTGAAGCAGGCAAATTCTGGCAGGCGGGTTACGAACATAATTTCAGAACAGGAACAACCACATTATCTGCAGGTGTTGGTGTGAAAGCAAAGTTTTTTGCAAACACTGGCGGTGCCGATCTGAAAGCGATGGTTTATGTTTCGTTTGATAATAATAATGAGTTCAGTGATGTAGGCATTATGGGTAAAGCATCCGTGAAAATCGGCGATACACCTTTTGTTTTGGCAGGTGGAAACGGAAGCGCCGGTGGCACACTGGGTGGCACCGAAGGCGTGGTGAAATATGGTTTAGATTCCGGGTTTACATCAGGTGTAAAAGGAACCGGAGCATTGGCAGAAGTGGTGAAGATCGACAAGTCGTTATAAACGATTGCTTATACGAATTTGCTGATGCTGTTCATATAACCAAGATGCAACCCTTCATGATAATTATTGAATTGAAACGCATCTTGTAGTGTGGCAAGATAGAAACCGGTGCCTGTCATACGTTCAGTAAAGCTTACAAACTTTCCGTTGGCGAGATCGGTTTCTGTTTTTTCAATGAGTGATGATAATAATTCTTTTAGTTCATCAGCTTCTTCTTGTGAA
>JAACZX010000007.1 GCA_009996555.1 Chitinophagaceae bacterium
TTTCTTTGTAGAGGTTAACTAATGCAGATGCTGTTTCATTTGTTTCAGTGTTTGTTTGCAGCAGGTGACTGATCTGTTCAAGAATATGTGCTGTGCGGTTGCGGCTTTCTTTATAATAGGCAAATTTTTTATCGTTTGATGAATTGCGGAGAAGCACCGCATCATGCAAGGCATCTTTCATGCTCTTGGCAGCATACATGCCATTGCGTACAGATGATATCAACAGTTGAAACTTTACAGCATCCTCCGGTTGCAGCTGGTTCGATTGCATGCGCACATAAAAAGAAAGAATATCGCCATGCAGGTGTTTGATGAACTCATATTTTTCTTCCGGTGATTTTTTATAAAACTCAATACTGTCGTTGTGCGCTGTTGGTTTGCCGGTTTGCAATTCAAAAATATGTTTGCTGTAGTTTATAATGAGTTGCAGGAAATGATTTGTTTCGTTGAGCATGGCCTGTATTGCCAGTTCTGTTTCAGCAGGTTTTATTTTATGGATAAACAGCGTTTCATCGGTTTGTTTTGTAAACCTGCGTTCAAGAAATTTTCCAAAGGGGCTGAGAAAAGGGTAGAACAACGCAATGCTGATGATGTTTACAAGGGTTTGGAAAAAAGCCAATGCCAGTACATGTTCTTTTATACCCACTGTATCTGTAATAAAATCAGCCATCGGGTGAAGAAAGAATACAATCAGCAATGAAATAATGCTGTTCATCAGAAAATTTCCAAGCGCCACCTGTTTTTTTGCAGGAATGCCTTTTGCGGATGCCAGTAATAATTTAATGGTGGTACCAACTTCGGCACCTAATACAATGGCCATGGCAGGCTCCAGTTCAATAGCATGTGCATGCAGTGCAGCAAGTACAAGAGCAATAGTTGCAGAGCTTGCCTGTATGAGTGCGGTAATGAGTATGCCAATCAATAAGAATAATAGCAAAGGATATTCGTTAAAACGACTGAGATCGGTTTGCTGCACCATTGATTCTACTGCCGTTTTCATAAAATTCAAACCAACAAACAGGAAGCTGAAACCAAAGAAGAATTTACTCAGCTGAAACCATTTACTGTGTTTGTTCAATAACATCATGGCAATACCTGCAATGCCCGTAAGCGGAAGAGCAAAACTTTCAATATTAAATTCAAAGCCAACAGTTGCCACAATCCAGCTGGTAAAAGTTGTACCGATGTTGCTGCCAAGCATCATGGCCAATCCATTCTGCATTTGAATAATACCGCTGCCTACAAATGCCAGCAGCATAAGGTTTACAATACTGCTGCTTTGCAGTAAAGCCGTTACAGCTGCGCCAGCGCCAATAGCTTTCAGTTTGTGCTGTGTATGTTTACGGAGAAATAATTTGAAAGGTCTGCCGGCAAGTTGCTGCAATGCATCTTCCAGCATACTCATGCCCAGCATAAATACAGCCACACCCGCCAATATCTTCCAGAAATCAAACGATAGTTCCATAACCGGTTAAGGTAGCAAATATTCAGTTACACGCAACTATGTGTAACCAATGCTGCTGGTGCAATAATGAATTACACTGTAAACTTTTTGTACAAAAAAGATATAGTAAATTGTACGCATGTCGTCGGGTAAACAGCTTTCAGTATCATCAGCATACAGCAACTATAACCAGGTGGAGCTGGTTAGGGGTGGTCGTGATTATTTTGAGCGTTTGCTTACTATGATAAACAACGCAAAGCATAGCGTTCACCTGCAGACCTATATTTTTGAGGCCGATGAAACAGGAACTTCTGTAGCTGCTGCATTGTGTAATGCAGCAAAGCGTGGAGCGCAGGTATACCTGTTGCTCGACGGGTATGCATCGCAAAACCTGCCGGAAGATTTTATTCTTGATCTCAAAAAAGCCGGTGTAAACTTCCGCTGGTTTGAACCTGTTTTCCGAAGCAGGTATTTTTATTTTGGAAGAAGGATGCATCATAAACTGCTGGTAACTGATGTGAACTACAGCCTGGTGGGTGGCGTAAATATTTCAAACCGGTATAATGACATGCCGGGCACTACAGCATGGCTCGACTGGGCTTTGTACAGCAAAGGAGAAGTGAGTGCAGAGTTGTATAACCTTTGTGTGGAGATATGGAACAAATCGGGCTGGGGCAAAAAGAAAAAACAGATCTTAAAAACAGAAGCATCATTTCACATGCATGGTGAGGAGTGTTTGGTGCGTGTGCGGCGAAATGACTGGGTGCGCCGCAAGAACCAGATCAGCCGCAGTTATCTTGAAATGTTTAAGAAATCCACTTCGCACATCACCATCATGTCGAGTTATTTTTTACCCGGCCGCAATTTCAGGCGCAACATGGCACAGGCGGTAAAGCGTGGTGTAAAAATAAAAGTGATTACAGCAGGCACCAGTGATATTGCCACGGCAAAACATGCAGAGCGTTATCTCTACCGCTGGATGTTTAAGAATAATATTGAACTGTATGAATACATGCCCAATGTATTGCACGGAAAGCTCAGTACTTATGATGGAAAGTTTGTTACTGTTGGTTCATACAATGTCAATAACATCAGTGCATACGCCAGTATTGAATTAAATCTTGATGTACAGCACCAGGGCTTTGCAGAAAAAGTGGAAGCTGTGCTTAATACCATCATTGAAAATGATTGTGTGCCGATAACAGAGCAGGAGTTCATTAAACATAACAGCTTTATCAAGCGTGTGTGGCAACGCATTTGTTATGAAATGATCAGGCTTGTTTTTTTCCTGTTCACGTTTTATTTCCGTCAGAAAAGTTAGCAGATCAGAATCCCCTGATGCGTTTCAACAGATACATCACTTCATTACTGTCCCATCCTTTAAAACGGCCACGCTGTACAATAAGCGTATTATCATTTGGGTGTTCAAGAAAATAATGGAATACAAATTTCTGATCGGGGTATCGCCAGCCGAGTATTTGCCCGAAACGAAGATCATTGAACACAAGTGTATCATTCCATTGTTCAACTGTGTAAAACCCTTGTGAAAAACGTTTCAGTTGATGCACATCCTTATGATCTGCCACAGTATGAAGCAATGTATCGTTCTTAGGGAAGAATGTAAAGTTGATTTCTTTCTTTTGATCAAATACAGAACGGAAGCCCACATAATAACCGCTGTCGTTGCCCGCTACTACATACCATAACCAGTTGTTAAGTGGAGTGGGTGTAGTAAAATATTTTTCATGTGGTATCTGTTGTTTTGCAAAGATCTGTTTCACCTCTTTGTTAATGCTCAGTTTATTGTACGTGCAGTAGAGCAGGTATGTAAACGGGATAAAAATACCGATCTTCCACATGATTGGCCGCAAGCTGTGAAACCGATGGAGCATCAGCAATACCACAAAGGCAATACCCGGCCAGATGGAGAAAAACGGATCGGCTACATACAAGGTGTTGAATGAAAAACGAATATCGCTGAACGGAATAAACCAGCCCACCCCGTAGTTATTAAATCCATCGAGGAACAAATGCATCAGCACTTCTGCTGCAAAGAACAGGCACCATTTTTTAAAACTGATATTATGCGGCCTGTGAATTTTTTCAGCCGCCATTGCCATAACAGGCACAATGAGTATGGCAAAAAGAAGAGAGTGCGTAAACCCACGGTGTGCCAGCAGATCATCAGCAGTGTTCATCCAGAAAGAAGCGACAAAATCAATATCAGGAATACTTTGTGCCAGTGCTCCCCACAACATTGCTTTTTTGCCGAATCCTCTTTCAAAAAAAGCTTCACCAATACAGGCACCCAGCGCTATATGTGTAATTGAATCCATGTAACAAATTATCCGGTGAAAGTAAACTGAATGTTGGTAATTTCAAGTTGAAGCCATGTAAAATCTCCATCTTTCAATTTCCAGGTAACAGTATTTCTTACCGGAATGCGAATGCCGTTCATTGTTCTATGATCAATACAGCTAACCTGCCATTTTTCAAGCGATGATTGCCTATTGCTGATATAATAACGTTCCGCCTCAAATTTTTGCAGATCGCCGTTTTCATGAAAAGAGAAAAATCCTGTTGCTGTTACAGCTCCATAACGCATGGTTGCTTTTGCTCGTTTATCGTCAATTGGTTCCCATATTATATTTTTATTGAGTGCTGCACTTGGGAACCAGCAAATTTCAGCAAGGTAGCGTAATAAGGTTCCCTGGTCTGTTTGTGCACCTTTGTTGTTGGCAATGATGAAAAGTCCGTAAGCTTTGATCAGCATATTGCCTTTGCCTTGCTCATATTTATCTCTGCCTGTTATGAATAAAAAGCGGGATGGCTGAATTTTTGTTTTCCATAAAAAAGAGGAAGGATCTGTTGTAAAATATTGTTCAGCATCAAAAGGAATCCATTCTGCGGCAGTTGTGTTTTTCATTTTGCCATGTTGCTGAAGATATACCTGTTTAATTGCTGGCAGGCCCACAATACCACTTGTGCTTAACCATTTTTGAACAATAGAAGGTAAATGCAGTAGCTGTTCATTTGTTATAATTGCGGTGTTTGTATTTGTGGGTTGCGAAAGCAGATGTTCCACTTCTTTTTTACAAGTACGCTTGAATTGCCATTCGCCCAACGCAGGTAAAGCCACCAGCAAAACAATGATATTAACCATTGTTCCCATCTTCGCATCTTGCCAATACCACACAATCAATAATTGAGAAAGAACTACTGCAGCAACAGCAAACAGTGCCCAGTTTTCTTTTTTCAACAGATAGATTACAGCAGATAAAATGAAAAGAAGCGCCGCCAGTAACCAGAGTAACCCCGTGGGCTTTGCGATGTATTTTGTTAATGCCGGAAGTTTTGTTAAGCCAAACGCATTTCCCAATCCCATCAGGTGAATAAGACCATGAATCATCACCACAAATCCAAAAATGTATTTCATGACCGTGTTGTTTTTCTTTCTCTTGTTTTTTCTTCTTACAGTTCGGGAGATGTTTTTCTGCAACCACAATATTTTTTATGGGCAAGAGGCCATTCTTTATACAGCTTCATGCGCAGAAACGATTTTAACATCCGCTTTTTGCAAAGCGGATGTATGAGAAGAGAAGTTGAAAAGGATTTTTGTTATACCGGTTTTTTAGACGTGCTTTTTAGCCCGAACATGGCATACAACGGGCACCAGCTAACCAAACTGGTTAGTACAAATACTGCAGCAACTGCCAGTGCAACAATTCCCCAAATGCCGGTGATAATATTTTGAAACCAGAGTACAGCAAGCAAACCTGCTATGCAAAGCCTGATGATACGGTCTGCATTACCCAAATTCTTTTTCATATACGTTTTGTTTATTGGTGAGGAATGAATGACGGTACACAAGTTGTAAAACAGAATCTTCTTTTGGAATGACGTAGAAAGAGAGGGGCCGATTGACATCGGCCCCGGAACAATCACCAACCAAATTGCTATCTATCTGTTATCTGTGAGCAATAAACACGGGTAGTTTGTGTTCCGCTATCACATCGCTTGCAATACTCTTGCGGAAGAGTTGTGATAAAGCAGAACGTCCGAATGAACCTGTTACGATCAACGCACTTACACGGTTGTTGATCCAGTTAGAAAAATATTTCTCAGGTTTCATATCCAGTTTCATCAGGGTAAGATCTGGGAAGTGCCTTGATACCAGCTCTTCAATGTTTACCTGCTGCGGAAACTCATTGTTGCCATCATCATTTACATACACCAGCAACGTTGAACGTTTCACCAGTTCGGGAAACAGGTAGGCATACTGTTTAATGGCATATACACTTGATTCGGTTCCGTCGTAACAAAGCACATTTGTTTTCGGGAAATCGTATTTTTCAGGTACCACCATTACCGGGCATTCCGATTTGTGCAGGATCTCCTGCAGGTATTCGTTCGGGCTGCTGCCCAGGTTTTCATAAAACACTTCACTGCCAATGATCAGCAGATCAGCATACCTTGTTTCTGTTTTCAATTCGGGTAAAGCAAAATCATAAAGATCTTCGTGAACACGGTATTCCATACCGTTTCGTTGACATAATTCTTCAAACTTTGCTTTGTTTGCTTTTGTTACCTCTGCACCTGCATCTTCATACAAGGGAACAAACTGGGGGCCACTCATGCCATCGGCATAACTCCAGAAACTGGCAGCCTGCGCCTGTGGTAAAAAAGCACCTGTAACCAGTACAGGTTCCAACTCATTCAGTTTGCGGGCAAATTCAAATGCGCCGTTAGAAAAATGAGTTCCGTCGAAAGCCAGCAGAATCTTTTTCATAACGAATGATTTTGTTTGATAAAATTGAGTTTTTTACACCCGGCAGATGATGATACCCAATAGCCGGGCTACTGATTGATGTCACATGTAAATTATGTGATATATGAAGCAAGGGGCAGGCGTTGTTGAAATCATTATGATGACATTGTTCCGGGGGAATGCAAAGTGCCGTGCTAAACGTACGCCTTCACCTGTTTTCATCCAATATCAACGCACACAAACCATGCCGTGTAAGAATGGCAGACAGCTTCTAAGTTTTAATGAGAGATGAGTATAAAGGAATCAGGTGAAATGAAGCTGAAGATGAGTTTTGTTAAATGCGGAAGAATATTGTGGAATGAACCTGCAGTAATTTTTCTTACTCCTGCCTTGTCAGCACTTTGTTCCTTGCCATTAAACAACTGCCCATTACACCGGCTTTTTCGCCCAGCTTCGATACTTTCATTTGCGTATCGTTATTTACCAGGCTTAAGGAGTATTCACCTATAGCATTGCGAATAGGTTGCAGCAGGTAATTGCCTGTTTCAGATAAGGTGCCGCCAAGGATCAGCAATTCAGGATTAAATACATTGATGAGCACGGCCAACCCACGGCCAATTTTTGCACCCAGGTCAGCCAGCAATTCAATGCTGAGTGTATCCTGTTGTTTGGCTGCTTTTATAATGTCAAGTAAAGAAATGTCGTTGGTTTTTTTTCCTTTCAGTGCAGATGAAGTGGCACCGTCTGCAATACGCTGTTTAAAATTTCGTACAAGTGCAGCGCCGGAGGCTTCTGTTTCCAGGCAACCTTTCTTACCGCAATAGCAAAGGATATTGTTTTCAAAAAAAGGAGTATGACCCAGCTCTCCGCTAAAACCTGATTTGCCGTAGTACACCTCGCCATCAATTAAAATTCCAAGACCAATTCCATAATCCATATTCAAAAACATCACATTCTTTTCATGCTGCACTTCACCGCAACAATATTCACCATAGGCCATCACTCTTGAATCGTTTTCAAGAAATGTACGAATGCCTATTTCACGTTCAAATAAAAGAGAAAGTGGTTCATCAGGAAAATTAAAATAGCTGTAATTGTAACCCGTATTGGTATTGATACGCCCCGACAGGCTGATGCCCATGCTCAACAGCTTGCTGTCATCAACAGGAAGCTGTTCAATAAAATTGTTGATGATGGATAGCAAATGATTGAGCGATGCTTCTGTATTTTCGAGTATAAAGGGTACTTTCTCAGTGGTGGCAACAAGTTGCTTTTTAAAATCCAGCAGCCCGAGATTAACGTAGTAACGTTTTACATCTACACCCACAAAAAAACAAGCTTCTGGAACAAGACCATAAATGCTGGCCCGTCGTCCGCCGGTTGAATCAACTTTGCCATAATCTTTCAACAAACCATCTTCAATCAGTTCGTTTACCAGGCTTGTTGTTTTAGGTACACTGATATTTAGTTCACGACTTAGTTCAGTAATTGTCGTGTTGCCTCCCTGGTCGAGGAGGTTTATAAGAGAGCGTTTCAGTGCTTTGTTTTTATACGCCACACCGGAGGCGTTTTCATTGCTGAAAACCTCAAGTATCTGATGCTGCGAAGCCATTAAAAGTAGAATGTTAAGTGTGTGCCGAATATAGTTTCTTTTACAGAGATGCTGTAAAAAAATATCCGGCAGTTAACAACCGGTTGTTGCTGTGTTGAATAGTAAACTGACAGAAAAATAGAGAAGAGAATATATGATTTGCTTCACTTATTAAACAAAAGCCCTTTCGTGTGAAAGGGCTTTATTGTTAACGTTTTGCCAGGTCGGCCTTTTTAAAGATCGACCTCACGGCTGCATCAATTTCTTTTGATGTAAGATTGCGGCTGCTCACTTCATCAGTTGCCCATCCTTGCCAAACAGTTTTTCCTGTTCGTGCGTCAATCATGCTGATTGTAATTGTTCCTTCTTTTATTGAGCGCTCACTTCTATCGTAACCCATAAACTGCGATGGATAAGTAACGTAAAAGAAACGCCTGTAATATGGGCTGAAGTATGTTCGTGTAAACGGCATTGAGTAAACCGGGTCGTTACGTTCTGCAGTTGAACGTTCAACCAGCAGATCATAACTCAGTAAAAGATCTGGTCTGCGTTTTGTTTCCGTCCATCCTGTTTTGTTAAGTTCTTTCGTAACTGATTCCCTGATCTTTTGTTCTGTAAGATCATTACTCTTGCTCCGGTCAGTACGTCCTTCACCATCTTTATTTACCCACGCAAATGTTTTATACCGGGTAAAATCAACAGAATTATCTTTCTCAATATGAGCTGAAGGGCCACAACCTGCCAGCAACAATAGTACAGCAGGCAACAGCATCCATCTGTTAAACAGTATTTTCATAGAACCTCCTTTGTTTTAATAAGTATTGCTCAATTTACGTACCACAGACAGAGGAGGTTTGCATGAGTTTACTAAAGCAATGTGAAAAGAAATTGATTTGCTTTGGAAAATTAACAATGTGTTGCAGCAGACAAACAGCTGGATGGCTTGGTTGCTATTTATGTTTCACCGTTTTCATTTGTATAATGTCCACCAGGAATGCAAATGCCATGGAGAAATAAATATATCCTTTTGGTATTTTGAATTGCAAACCTTCAGCCACTAACGAAACACCGATCATCATAAGGAAGCAAAGCGCCAGTATTTTAAACGATGGATGTTTATGAATAAAATTGCTGATGGGTTTTGATGCAATAAGCATGATAACAACAGTTACAATTACAGCAGTGTACATAACCCATAATTCATTCACCATACCTACGGCTGTAATAATGGAGTCAACTGAAAATACAAGGTCAAGCAGGATCACTTCGCCCAATAATCTGCTGAAATTTACTTTTACAGGTACATTCGGTGTATCCTCGGCAGCAATTTCACTCTTATGATAAATTTCTTTTGTGCTTTTGTAAAGGAGGAAGATGCCACCTGCAATCAGGATCAGTGATTTTCCGGAGAAATCGATCTCAAACAAGCTGAACAATGTATTATCGAGCCGTAGTATCCATGAAAGCAACGCAAGCAATATCAGTCGCATGATCATTGCAAGACCAAGACCCCAGAAACGGAGTTTGTTCCGCTGACTTTCAGGAAGTTTATCTGCAAGAATGGAGATGAAGATGATGTTGTCGATACCAAGAATTACTTCCAGTGCAATTAACGAAATGAGTGCAATGATTGTTTCAGACATGCTGCTTTGTTTTACGAATCTAAAAGATAGCCCTTTTACTGAAGAAGCGTACGTGCAAAAATGAAGACCTGTTTTTTACAATAAGGATCATTTCTTCAGTGCTTCTCTCACTTTTGGTGCAATCTTGTTTCCAAATAGTTCAATTGATTTCATGAGCGAAGAGTGCGATGGCCCGCCCACATCCATGTGTGCAGAAAAACGGGTGAGGCCAAACATCTCCTGCATGTGCAGTATTTTGTCGATCGCTTCATTTGCATCACCAATAATGAGTGCACCTTCTTTTCCACGGCCATACTCAAACTGGTTACGTTGATAAGGAGGCCATCCTCTGCTGCTGCCCACACGGGTCATTTGTGCAGCATATAACGGATAATATTCATCGGCTACAGCTTTGCTGTTTTCGCCAAAAAAACAATGCATGTGTACGCCCACCTGAAATTTACGTTCATCGTGTTTAAAATGTTTGTACACATCACGGGAGTATTGAAACAATGGTTGAAACTGTTCGGGGTTTCCGCCAATAATTGCAAAGATGACAGGTAAACCTGCTTTGCCTGCACGAACTACTGATTCAGGAGTGCCACCTACCGCCACCCAAATGTTTAAGGCATCGTTTACTGCACGTGGTAAAACCTGTTGATTGTTTAAAGCAGGACGGTGTTTTCCTTTCCACGTAATTGGGTTGTTCTTATTCAGTTGTACAAGCAGGTCAAGTTTTTCATCAAACAACGAATCATAATCGTTCAGATTATAACCATACAGTGGAAATGATTCAATAAAACTTCCACGACCGGCTACTAATTCTGCACGGCCGTTGCTGATCTGGTCAATACTGGCAAACTGCTGGTACACACGCACAGGATCGGCCGAGCTTAATACTGTTACAGCACTGCCGAGTTTGATCTTTTTTGTAACAGTTGCTGCAGCAGCTAACACAATTTCCGGAACCGATACAGCATAGTCTGGACGATGGTGTTCCCCGATGCCAAAAAAATCAAGTCCCAGTTCATCCATCAGTTTAATCTCTTCAATCATTTCCCGCAGGCGCTCACCGGCAGGTAATGGTTTACCATTTTCATCGTAGTGATTGTCGCCAAACATGCCAATGCCCAGTTCCATAAATAGTTATTTAGAGTGCAAAGATAGGAGGGGAAAAGTTGCTGCTGAAGGCTATGCAATACTGCCGGTGCAGTTTAACAGAAAGATTGTTACTTTCTTTTTCTGTTGATGCCTTTTACCAGCTTTTTTGTGGGGGTAACAACAAACCTGATGGTTCTTGAAAATCTTCCGTCAGTAGGGTATTTTCTGTTAGCAGTCATGTTGTTAAAAATAAGTGCAACCAACAACAGGATGAGTACGCCCGATAAGACAGGCGTTGCCACAAACCAGTAGCCCAATTGTTTTATTTTTTCGGAACCAATAACAGCAATTAATGCAGTGGCACCACCGGGAGGATGCAATGTTTTTGTTATTTGCATGCTGATGATGGAAACAGCCACAGCAAGTGGCGCTGTGAGCCAGATAATATCGGGCAGTAACTTGCAGATGGTTACACCAATGATGGCAGAAATAACATGCCCGCCAATGAGGTTTCGTGGTTGCGCAAGCGGGCTTTGTATGGCACCGTATAACAACACTGATGATGCACCGAACGAGCCGATGAGAAATAAATTATCAGCTTCAGTAAATCTTGTATGAAGAAAAGCAATCAGACCAACGCCTAAAAAAGCACCGGTAAACGACCAGAAATGTTCAATACTGTCAATGAGTGTTTCTTTGTACACAACATATTTAGCAATCCGGTATCCTCTTTTTATTCTTGCTCTTACCATTATAAAAACGAACTGGTGTAGTGATTGTTACAAGATCAATAATTGTGCAGTTGATCTTGTACTAAGGAGTGCAAAGATAACAGAGAGAGAAGTTTTGAGAGCCCGGTTTATGACTTACGATTGTTTGTTGTTGCAAGTGTTATTCATTTGGAATAGCTACTTCCAGTTTACAACCCTGGCCGGGTGAAGAAACAACCTGCATTTTACCGGAATAGAAATTTACCCGGCTGTTGATATTTCTCAGGCCAATGCCAGAACCTTGCTGTTTGGTATCGAAGCCTACACCATTATCACAAACAGATAAAATAAGATAGCCGTTTATTTGCCTGATGCGGATGGTGGCTTCTGAAGCTTTTGCATATTTCAGAATATTATTCAGCTGCTCCTGCACTATGCGGTAAAACATCAGTTCTTTATTCTTTTCAATTTCAAGTGCTTCATAGTCTTCATCAATTGATAAATGCACCTTCAGTTTGTTCGATTCATGTACACTGTCAACAAGATCTTCCAATGCTTCACGCAAACCATCATGACCAAGTGATGGTGCTACCAGTGAGTGCGAAAGTTTACGGATATCATGCATGGCTTCTTCAAGATGGTGATAGCATTTCTGAATGATCTCTTCATTAAACACCCTTTCTGTTTTTGCCATACCCAGGTAAAGTTTCACCACACTTAATAACTGGTTGATATTGTCATGCAGCTCAAGTCCTAATTCGTTTCGTTCTTTTTCCTGTGCAAGAATGGTTACTTCGGTAATAAGCTTTTGTTGTGATAATGCTTTTTCTCTCAGCTCCTGTTCCATTTTTTTCTGATCGGTAATGTCAACCATAATTCCGCTCAGGCGAACAGGAATATTGTTTTCAACAATCACCGCAACAATATCACGCATCCACAGAAAGCGGCCGTCAGCTGCAAGCATGCGGTATTCAAACTGGTGCGATCTTCCTTCTGCTGTTGTTTTTGCACAATAGTTCACAGCCCAGCTGCGGTCTTCTTCGTGAATATGATTTTGCCAGAACTCCGGTTCGTTCATCCAGCGTTCAAGCGGATAGCCGAGAATGCGTTCGGCCTGTTCACTCACAAATGTGAAGTGAAAATTCTGTGCATCGGCTTCCCAAACAATGCCATCCACACTGTTCATAAGGGTGTAGTATCGTTGCTCCGTTTGCCTGATCTTGAGCTCTGTTAGTTTTCTTAGATTTTCGTCAGCAATCCGTTTTTCAGCGATGCGTTGTTTTTCAAACTTATTAATTGTGTAGGCGGTGAGCCATACCAGCAAGCCAAAAATAAAAATGGCAGCGGTTACAAAAATGGCCAGCCATATAGCTGCAGATAATTTGTTATTCATTACTCCGCTCAATACAAAATACCCAAGTATGAACGGAATGACCATGGTAGCAGGCAGCAACAGGCGTGCAGCTTTTCCCCCGGCATATAAATGCGTGATCTCCGATACAAAACCTCTTTTGCTCTTTGCAAATAATAAAGCAATCGACAGCAGTAAAAAACCAACTCCGGAATGAAACGACATGGGCACGAATGAAATACCAAGATCCGGTGAACTGATCAGGTATGTGTATCCAATAACAGACAGCATGCCAATAGCGTTTACAGGCAATGCAAGCCATTGCGAAAGGTTATTGCGGCCCAGGCAAAGCATGAATAAAGAAGCCCCGGAAAGTAAAAATGCCACAGCTGCATGCGGCACAATAGTGTTTGGAATCCTGTTGTAAAGTGTATTGCGCACTTTTTCTGCAAAAAGTATACGATCTATTCCTGCATCATATACACCGGTGGCTTTTAAGATCAGCAACAAAGCGCCAAACATTACGATGATTGAAAGTGCTGTTGCAATTGAGTGGTTGATCCCTTTTTTTCTGTAAAGCAAAAGTGAAGTGCCGCAAAGTATAAAACCAACAGCTGCCATTGGATTCATGGCAACCATAATAGGCGACACCTGTTTCAGGTAATTAACATTTGCAGACCACCCAAGTAATACTAATACAGCAATTACAATCACAAGGATTGCTGCTGTTCTTGCCAGGTAAAATATGATCCGGTTCAAGGAATGGATTTAGTTTTGTTGGGTGAAAGGACCGGGCAATATTAACGAGATTTCTACTATTTGGCAGAAATTTATTCCTTGGTTGAAAAGGACATCCTTCAGTGCAGGTAGTTCATTACTGTAAGCAATAGCTCAATAGCTGAAAAATGATTCAGAAAAACAGATATTACTAAAACAAAAAGAGTGTGCTTATTTCACATCCTTCCACCACTGATGAAAAGTTTGTGTTGTGTCTTTTAACCGTACGGGTTCTCCAATAATTGGTGTGATCAAAGGAATATTCAGTTCCTTATTTAATTCGGAGATGGTTCTTAACGGTTCATCCCATGAATGATTTGCCAAAGCAAATTTTGATGAATGAACAGGAAATACACGCTTGGCCTGCAGGTCCTGTGCCGCCTGCAACACTTCGTTTGGCAGTGTATGAATAGCATGCCATGCTTCATTGTACTGTCCGTTTTCAAGAATGGCCAGGTCTACAGCACCATATTTTTCAGCAATGCTTTTAAAGTGTTTATCGTAACCACTATCGCCACCAATAAATATCCTGAGCGATGGTGTTTGTAAAATATAAGAGCACCACAATGTATTGTTCCTGGTAAAGCTTCTTCCTGAAAAATGACGGGCCGGAGTAACGGTTACATTATAGTGATTGTCTAACTGTATCGCATCGTGCCAGTCTTTTTCAATGATGATGGATGTATCAAAACCCCAGAACTCAAGATGTGATCCTACTCCAAGCGGACAAATCACTTTTCCAACTTTTGCTTTCAGCTTCAGTATGGTTTCATGATCCAGGTGGTCATAATGGTCATGTGTAATAAAGAGGTAATCAATAGCAGGCAGATCATCTACCGTGTACATCTCTGATCCGCTGAATGATTTGTTGGTTCCCGGCACAGGCGATGCATTACCACTCAACACCGGGTCAACCAATATACGCTTACCATCAACCTGCATAAAATAAGAAGAGTGCCCAAACCATACAAGTACATCCTCTTCCTTACTGAGTGTTAACAGATCAGTTTTAACATGCGGTATGCTGTCTAATGGTATCCTGCTTGGGTTTTTCTTAAAGAAATAAGCAAACATTACCCCCGACATGCTGTGCCCCTCTGTGAGCGTTGGTGTGTAACTCAGGTTCTGAAACTTCCCGTCTTTATAGTTGGGCGATTGTTTCATACGCTCTAACCGCTCACCAGACGGCGCTTTGCCAAATTTTTCCTGCCGGATGTAGAAAAAAATCACTACTGCCAATAACAAAATGATGGATAATACGAGAATCATCAGCCGTTTTATAAAGATGAATAGTTTGTGTGTCATTTACTCCTTTGAAAGGATGTGCAAAGGTAATAGTCAGAATGCGGATAGTTAAACAGGCGGATGTGTTGTCTTGAATATAACTATCCGCCAGCCTCTTTCAGCCAATTTCTCCCATCTTTGCAATATGCACCCTTCGCAACTCCAGATTAAAGATTTTACATACGAGTTACCAGACGAACGAATTG
Source organism: Chitinophagaceae bacterium (assembly GCA_009996555.1). Classification (GTDB taxonomy): domain Bacteria; phylum Bacteroidota; class Bacteroidia; order Chitinophagales; family Chitinophagaceae; genus Lacibacter. The sequence goes on from JAACZX010000007.1 coordinate 14,855, forward strand.
CCCGTTATCCTTTAACCGACCGGGATTTAAGTAAACTGCTTATTTATAACGAAGGCAACATCAGCGAAGATGTGTACAGGAATATCTCCACTCATCTTCCGCAAAACACGCTTCTTGTTTTTAATAATACCAAAGTAATAGAGGCCCGCATACTTTTTCAAAAGTCGACCGGCAGCACTATTGAAATTTTTTGTCTTGAACCTGCTGCCGGTGTGGAGTTGACGATGGCCATGATCAGTCAGCGCTCTGTTCGCTGGAACTGCCTGGTGGGTGGTGCAGGAAAATGGAAACAACAGTTTCTTGAAAAACAGCTCGACACCCCAAAGGGAACTGTGTTGCTGAAAGCAGAAAAACTAAAACAGGAACAAGGCAGTTTTGACATTGAATTTAGCTGGGATCATCCTGATTTTACGTTTGCCGAGTTGTTACATTTTGCAGGTGTGCTGCCTTTACCGCCTTACCTGCAACGCCAAACGGAAGCTGCGGATTATGAACGCTATCAAACTGTTTATGCTATGCAGGAAGGAAGTGTAGCAGCACCAACTGCCGGCTTGCATTTCACACCTTTATTATTACAGCAGCTGCAGGAGAGCGGTATCAAAAAACAGTTTGTAACACTGCATGTGGGCGCAGGCACTTTTCAGCCGGTGAAGAGCGAAACCATGCAGCAACACAATATGCACAGGGAGTGGATCGATATTTCTGCAGATGCCATTCAAACACTGCATGATCAGTTGCCACATCCTGTTATTGCAGTAGGCACTACCTCGCTGCGAACGATTGAAAGTGTTTACTGGATGGGGGTGAAAGCATTACTTACTCCTTCGGCAACATTGGAAGATCTGGAAGTGCAGCAGTGGGATGCGTATGATCTACCGCAGCAGAATATACAGGCAACCGAAGCACTGGCCGCTTTACTGCAATGGATGAAACAGCATTCGCTGCAGCAACTCATCTGCCACACACAAATTTTAATTGCACCGGGGTACAGGCTACGTATTGCAGCAGCCATTGTTACCAACTTTCATCAACCCAATTCTACATTGTTGTTGCTGGTTGCAGCATTGATTGGAGATGACTGGCGAAAAGTGTATCAACATGCCCTGGATAATGGCTACCGCTTTTTAAGTTATGGTGATGGCAGTTTGTTATGGAAGAAAACGGAAAGCTGTTAACCGAAGCAAAGCAGACTAACAGCAAATAGCTTTCGTGAATTTTCTTGCACATTTGGTTCCTTCTATTACCTTTGGTTTCAGTTAGATCAACCAATCAACCAAATTGGTCTGTATCCTCACTTAAATTCTATTTGTGGGAAAGCACACTTCAAAGGCAACGGCGGCCGGCTTGTTAATTGCGTTAGGCATTATTTATGGCGACATCGGAACTTCTCCCCTGTACGTTTACAACGCTATCATTAACGGACGTGTAGTTAACGAAACACTCATTGTAGGAACGTTATCACTCATTATCTGGACACTCACATTGCAAACCACCATTAAATATGTGGTGCTGATGCTGAAGGCAGATAACAAAGGTGAAGGCGGAACATTTGCTCTTTATGCATTGGTACGCCGCAGGCGAAAGTGGCTTGTATTGCCCGCCATGATAGGGGGGGCATCGCTCCTGGCCGATGGTATTATTACTCCGCCCATTTCTATTACTTCTGCAGTGGAAGGGTTAAAGGTGCTGCCGCAGTTGAGGGGAATGCCTGTTAACACAATTGTTACCATTGTACTTGTTATTCTGTCGCTGTTCTTTTTTATGCAGCAGTTTGGTACAGGTTCAATCGGTCGATTATTTGGTCCTGTCATGATGGTATGGTTTACCATGCTGGCCATACTTGGCGGGCTGCATGTGTTTGATGATCTGAGCATTTTTAAAGCGGTTAATCCCTACTATGCATACGAAT
>JAACZX010000084.1 GCA_009996555.1 Chitinophagaceae bacterium
ATTGATGCAGGCATCGGTCAGTTTGAACAAAACGATCTGCAGTTGATTTGGCAAACAGGTAAACCTTATGCAGCACAAGGAAAAGCCAGTGCAAACGGCAAAGCAAATGTGTGGGTGAATGAGTTTATTAAAGAGATGGAGAATGCTTACGCAGCAGCTGATGTGGTGATTTCGAGAGCAGGCGCCATGGCCATTGCTGAAATTTGTTTGGTTGCAAAGCCGGCTGTGTTTGTGCCTTATCCGCATGCTGCAGAAGATCATCAGACAATAAACGCACAACATTTGGTTGAGAAGCATGCAGCATTGATGGTGAAAGATAGCGAAGCAAAAGAAAAATTAGTGAGCAGCATTATTGCCTTGGCAAATGATGATGCGAAACAAAACGAATTGAAACAACAAATTGCAAAGCTGGGTGTAGCCGATGCTGATACAGTTATTGCAAATGAAGTATTGAATACCGTCAGACGCCCTCGTCGGACGGAGTAAAAAGTAGAAATGAAATCGGTCTGACGAGGGCGTCCGACCTGGTAACACTCGTCAGACGTCTTCGTCGGATGGGATAAAAAGAAGAAAATAGAATCGGTCTGACGAGGGCGTCCGACCTGGTAACAAGAAGAATGATTCAGTTGAACGATATAAAAGCAGTGTACTTCGTAGGAATCGGTGGCATCGGCATGAGTGCACTGGCAAGGTTCTTTAATGAAAAGGGTGTGCAGGTAAGTGGTTACGATAAAACAGTAACGCCGCTTACAACACAATTGGAAGCTGAAGGAATTGCAATTCATTACAGCGAAGAAGTAGACTTGATTCCAAAGGATGTGCAGCTGGTGGTTTACACACCAGCTATTCCGAAGGAGCATAAAGAGTATCAGTATTATCTGCAGAACGGGTACAGTGTTGTAAAGCGGAGTGATGTACTGCAGATCATTACACAAAGTTCTTTGAACATCTGCGTAGCAGGTACGCATGGTAAAACAACCATCAGTACTATGACGGGGCATTTACTTCGTCACAGTGGTTTTGGATGCAATGCTTTTCTCGGTGGTATTGCGGTCAACTACAATCGCAACTTCTGGGCAAGCGATAACAATGTGTGTGTGGTAGAAGCTGATGAGTATGATCGTTCTTTTCATAAGCTCAGTCCGGATGTAGCAGTGATCACCGCAATGGATCCTGATCACTTAGATATCTATGGTACAGCTGAAGCAATGGAAGAAGCGTTCATCGAGTTTACACGAAAGATCAAACCCGATGGCTGGCTGATCAGCAAGCATGGATTGAAACGATATAATGATCTGGTTGCAGATAATCACATCACGTATCATCTCAATGATGTAAATGCAACGGTACATGCAACCAACCTGAAAGTGCAAAACGGCAGCTATGTGTTTGATGTAGTGTTTGGCGATTGGTTGTTGAAAGATGTGTTGTTGAACGTGGGTGGTTTGCACAACGTAGAAAATGCGTTGGCCGCTATTGCCGTTGCACATGTATTGAAGATTGAAGATGAAAAGATAAAAGAAGCAGTAGCTGCATTCAAAGGAGTGAAGAGAAGATTTGAATATGTGATTACGCCCGGTGCAGGAGAGGTAGTGTTTGTAGATGATTATGCACATCACCCTGAAGAATTGAGAGCGTTGATTACCGGTGCAAGAAGCTTGTTTGCAGAAAAGAAACTGTTGTTGGTGTTTCAGCCGCACCTGTTTACAAGAACAAGAGATTTGGCTGATGGGTTTGCAGCAAGTCTGGATATGGCAGATGAAGTAATACTGTTGCCAATTTACCCGGCACGTGAATTACCGATTGAAGGTGTAACGAGTGAGCTCATCTTAGATAAGATGAAGCTGGAAAAGAAACAAGTGTTGACAAAAGAAGAATTGTTGAACAGTATAAAAGCAAAGGTTAATAGCAATACAGTATTTGTAACTGCAGGAGCAGGTGATATTGATGCGTTGTTACAGGATTTGAAAAAGAAAATTGAAGAGTAAGAATAATGAGCAATAAGAAATTTTCATGGAAGAAATTTTTATTCACCATAGTGTGGACGGTAGTTGCTGCCGGCACAATTGTGTTGCTCGTTGCGGCTGCCCGTAACCAGGATGGCAAACGTTGCAAAGAAGTAATTGTAAAGATCAAGGGTGTGGAAGGTGCAGGTTATGTAAGCAAGAAGCAGATACTGAATACAATTTCAGGTGGCAGACCTGAACTGTTGAAAGGTGCACCGGTTAAAACATTTGATCTGCAACAGCTGGAAGAATTGCTGGAACGTAACCTGTGGATACGTAATGCTGAATTGTTCTTTGATAATAATAATGTACTGCGTGTTGATATTACTGAACGGGAACCTGTAGCAAGAGTGTTTATGACAAACGGCCAGTCGTTTTATATTGATGATATGGGTGAGCAATTGCCTATTACCAACGATCAGGTGGCACGTGTACCTGTATTTACTTCTTTCCCCAATGAAACAACAGCCGGAAGAAAAAAGGATAGTGTGTTACAACAACAGGTGAAAGAACTGGGTCATTTTATTTTAAAACATGATTTCTGGATGGCACAGGTTGACCAGGTGAATATCACTAATTATGAATTTGAGCTGGTACCCAAGCTGGGCAATCATGTTATTCAGTTTGGCGATGCGCAACAAATGGAACAAAAGTTCAACAGGTTGTTATTATTCTATAAACGCATTATGAACAAAACCGGTTGGAATTATTACAGCCAGTTAGATGTGCGTTTTGATAAACAATTGGTGGCAGTACGAAGAGATAGTGCCAGTCTGTTTGCAAGTTTTGTTATTGAACAAAATAATTATAAAGTAAAAGCAAGTATCGACAGCAGTTATTTGCCCATTGATACAACAGCAACAACGCAACAAACAAAAGAGAGTACAAACAGTTTGCTTACCTCTGGGCCCTATAAGAGTGAACCAACACCTACAGAGCCCGTTTTAAAGTCCGCTACTGTGAAACCAGAACAAAGCGAAAATCGCAATGCTTTGAAAAACCAACTCCCTACCCAGGGAAAATCCAATGTGCCGGGACCAAAATCCAATGTCCAAAAACCAAAAACAGAAGAAGACAATGTTCTTAATGAAGCCAAAAGCCAACCTGTGAAAAAACAACCTAAGGCAGTGATGAAGAAGAAGGATTAGAGGCCTCCCCAACCCCTCCGGTAGAGGGGCTTTGCAAGGCACAAAGGCCAGCTTGTCAAAGAGATTAATGAATGGATAAGAAGTAGAAGTAAAAACAAAAAGATGAAATGCTTAATTACAACTGATCAAAAACAGATAATACCCGGCCTCCCTCTCTACCGGAGAGGGAACGAGGGAGAGGCTTACACACAACTAAAAAACAACATACAACTATGACAACGGAATCTTCCACAAACGGAACAGCAATGAACGGGCAGGCTGTCAATAACAATCCCATCATTGTGGGTTTGGATATTGGTACAACCAAGATTGCAGCCATTGCCGGACGTAAGAATGAATTCGGCAAACTTGAAATTCTCGGCTTTGGTCGTGCAAACTCCAGCGGTGTACAACACGGCATGGTGTTGAACATCGACCAAACGATTAAGGCCATTGAACAAGCTTTACAAAACTGCTATGCAAGCAACCCAAATCTTGAGATCAACGAAGTATACGTTGGTATTGCAGGCCATCACATCAAATCATTGCAAACACGTGGCGATATTGTTCGTCAGCAAAACGAAGAAGAAATTTCGCAGCGTGAAATTGATCAGCTCATCGGCGATCAGTACAAAACCTATATTCCTGCAGGCGATCAGATCATTGATGTAATTCCTCAGGAGTTTACCGTGGATAACTTTCAGAATATTCCCAACCCAATTGGGTATAGTGGCGTGAAAGTTGGAGCAAACTTCCACATCATCACCGGCGATAAAAATGCGATCCGCAATATTAACCGCAGTGTTGAGAAGAGCAATTTAAAAGTAAGAGATCTGGTATTGCAACCATTGGCATCAGCTGCTGCTGTTATGTGCGAGCATGATCTGGAAGCAGGTGTAGCCATTGTTGATATTGGTGGTGGTACAACTGATCTTGCCGTTTTCTATGAAGGTATTTTAAAACACACGGCAGTAATTCCGTTTGGTGGTGAAAACATTACCAACGATATTAAAATGGGATTGGGTGTATTGCGTACACAGGCCGAACAGATGAAAGTACAGTTTGGCAGTGCATTGGCCGATGAAGCAAAAACAAATGCGTTCATCACCATCCCCGGTATTCGTGGTATGCAGCCGAAAGAGATCAGTGTAAAAAATCTGGCACACATCATCCAGGCACGCATGAGCGAGATCATGGATTTTGTAACCTATCATTTAAAGCAGGTTGGTTTAGATAACCGCATGCTCAATGGTGGTATTGTGTTAACCGGTGGCGGTTCGCAATTGAAACATCTGATTCAGTTAACAGAATATGTTACTGGATTGAATGCACGTATTGGTTTCCCCAACGAGCATTTAGCACCCGGCCATATTGATGAACTGGCGAAACCAATGTACTCAACCTGTATTGGTTTGATCCTGAAAGGCTATAATGTATTTGAGAATACACAGAATAAACTGAAGGGCATTGAAGTAAAAGAAGAACCTGTTGCAGAAGTTGTACAGGAGTACAATGAACAAACCGACACACATGTTGTGCGTGTGAAAAAGCGTAAGAGTTTAAAAGGATTCATGGACAGTATTAAAGACGGATTGATCGATTTGTTTAACGAAGAAGAAGACAGAAAACTTTAAAAGAAAGTCTGTAGCCGATAGTTTTTAGTAGATAGTATAGGGACTGCTAATGACTCAAGACTACAGGCTATCGGCTAATAAAAAACTTACTAACCCAGCAAACCCGGAAAGTTATGATACATTTTGATCTGCCAAAGGAAAAGTCATCCATCATCAAAGTAATTGGTGTTGGTGGCGGTGGTAGCAATGCAGTAAATCACATGCATGCTCAAATAATTGAAGGCGTAAATTTTATTATTTGTAATACAGATGCACAGGCCATTGCTACCAGCATGGTGCCAAACAAAGTGCAGTTAGGTCCGCATTTAACACAGGGACTTGGTGCTGGTGCCAATCCTGAAATTGGTCGCCAGGCAACCGAAGAAAGTTTAGAAGAATTAAAAGCAATGTTGGAAGTAAACACCAAGATGGCGTTTATCACTGCCGGTATGGGTGGTGGTACAGGTACAGGTGGTGCACCCATCATTGCAAAAATCTGTAAAGATCTCGGCATTCTTACAGTAGGTATTGTTACAACTCCTTTCAGCTACGAAGGAAAGAAACGTATACAGCAGGCAGAAGATGGTATTGGCCGTTTGAAAGACTATGTTGATACATTGCTTGTGATCAGCAACGATAAACTGCGTCACCAGTTTGGTAATCTGAAAATGAAAGAGGCATTTTCAAAGGCAGATAATGTATTGGCTACTGCAGCAAAATGTATTACCGATGTAATTAACAGTACCGGCCAGATCAACGTTGACTTTGCCGACGTTTGTACGGTAATGAAGAATGGTGGTGTTGCAATACTTGGCAATGCAAGTGCTAATGGCGATAACCGTGCACAACGTGCAATTGAAGAAGCACTCAACTCACCATTGCTGAATGATAATGATATCCGTGGTGCAAAATGGATACTCATCAACATCAACAGCGCAGAGAACGAGCACGAATTTACCATGGATGAAGTAGAGATCATTCAAAATCATTTGTTATCACAAGCCGGTGAAAACACCGATGTGATTCTTGGTTTGGGTTACGATAATACATTGGGCGATAAAATTGGTATTACGTTAATTGCAACAGGTTTTGAAGCGAAGAATCCATTTGATAAAAAGCCTGAGGTAGTTGAAGAAGTAAAACCACAGGTTGAAAAAATTGTAATGACACTGGCTGAGCCTGAGAAAAAAGCATACACACAGCCCGCTCTTTTTACGGAAGAGCCGAAGCCAGCTCCAGCGCCTGCTCCGGCTCCTGTTGAAATGGTTGCGCCTGTAGCAGAGCAGGTAAATCTGCAACCTGTATTGTCAACAGAAATTGCTGTTGCAAAAGTTGAAGAAAAACCTGCGCCAGTGGTTGAAACAGAAAAGATCGAGTTTGTGTTGGAACCTGTTGTTGCTCCTGTGCAAACAGTACAACCTGTGGTAAAGATGGAAGAGCCTGTACAATCAGCTCCTGTTGTTAAAACCGAACCGGTGATGCAGCAGGTTGTGGAAACAAAACAACCTTCAAACGGCGGCTTCTTGAAAAAGCCATCGATCATTTATGTTGAAAAAGAAGAATCCATTCCGGAAATAAAAGCCGAAGAAAAACCGGTTGCAGCTCCTGTACAGTTGAATATTGTTAAGGACGAAGAAGAATCGTTCGATATGCAGCTGGTGGAGAAAAAAGAACAACCAACGGCGGAGAAAGAGCCTCGGGCCGATCAAAATGTTCATCTTGCTTTTTCGGAAGAGCCTCCGGTAACGGATGAGGCAGAAGAGCAACGGAAAAAAGCGGCGGATCGTTTACAGAAGTTGAGAAACCTCTCGTTTAACATTCATGCTGCTGATCCGAACAATGAGTTTGAAAATGTGCCGGCATATCTCCGCCGTAATTTAGAACTGTATAACACCATTTCACCTGCAGAAAATTTCTACAGCAATTATACTGTTCAAAGCGATGAGAACAACCAGGCGCAGATCAATACCATCAACACATTTTTAGATGGTAAAAAACCGGATTAATGACTTGCTCTATGGTTTAACATAGAGAAATGTTTGTTTTTATAGTTGTAAGGCGAATCTTAGAGTCTTTAGTTTTATTAGTTGTGTAAAAACCCCTCTGTAAAGAGGGGTTTTGTTTTTGTCAAACCTTAAACAATGAAAATGAGAAAACGATAACTATCTTAAGCGATATTAAACATGCATTTTTGAAAAAATAACTCCTGCTATCAGCGCCTGCGTAAAACCATAGAGCAACCAACTGCCAATGGTGAGCAAAGAAACATTGATGGCACTGTATGTGATCAGCAATGATGGCACCGTGGCAATAACCACATAAATGAGCGCCATTTCAACTCCCTGCATCAGTGCGTTTCCTTTCAGGAGCTTTTTAAACCTGTTCCAGAACCATGCTAACCCAAATGAAAGCACAACCGGATGAATATAATAAAGCAGGTTGCGGGACTCATCGCTTACAAAAGCAGGGCTATAATATTCTTGTGCTACTTTTGGAAGCAGTACAGGCATCACCAGTAAACAGAGATAGGCAAATACAAGCAGAACAATACTTGTAACCAGCCCGGAGTTGATGATTTTTTTCATATTGCTGATTGTTGAACAAATGTAAAGAGCTGTACGGAACCAATAACTGATAACTTTAATCTGAGGAACTGATATCAGTCAGTATTGGTTCATAAAACACTTATCCCCAACCGTAATTTCACGCTTTTACAAGCCTGTTCTTTTGTTTACATTAGAACAACTTTTAAAATAATTGGTTATGAAAACACTCACCATCCTGCTATGCTGTATAACAGCATCTGTTCTTCATGCACAGGAGAACGAAACAACAGTCATTCATGATTCCACCTGGGGAGCCGGTCTCATTTTCGACCAGGACTTTTTTACACCACAAAACCAGGACCGTAATTACACCATGGGCGTCAGCATCAATCTCAACGGGCCGGTATTCGACAGGAATTTTTTAATTGTTCCCATGTTACGCAAAGGTGCCGACTGGTTATTCGGTATCAGGAAATGGCATAATGAAGGCGATACCTATTTAACCAGCATGCAGTTGTTTGATGGAGCATTCACTCCATTAAATTTAGAATCGCTCACACCACTTACAAACGACCGGCCTTATGGTAATGTATTAGGCATTGGCGCATCACGCACAACTATTATCAACTCGTCGGAAAGCTTGAACAAGCAAAGCAGCATCACCAGCAGGTTTGTGGTGGGCGTTATTGGAACAAGAGTGGCTGAAGCGGTACAGTCTTATATACACAGGAAGTTTTTCAATGGTAAACGGGCAGTTCCTGTTGGCTGGCCCACACAAATATCTGATGGTGGCGAACCAACATTACTTTACCAGCTGCAATACATGAAGCCCATTTTTGAAGAAGTACATCCGCAGCAAACGCAAATGAAACGCATGCAGGCAACATGGTTACTTGAAACAAATATTGGTTATTATACCAATATGGCCAGTGGTCTTTCATTCCGCATCGGACGTTTTACCACACCTTTCTGGAAGTTTAATAACTCAGGCATGTCAGTAGTATCGCAGGCACCAACACGAATTGATAAAAAACCTGAGTTTAGTTTTTTTGTACAATTCAGAGGAAGAGCGGTTGTGTACAATGCCTTGTTACAGGGGCAGTTTAAGAAGAATGAATATGAATTAACGAAAGAACAGGTGAACCGTT
>JAACZX010000491.1 GCA_009996555.1 Chitinophagaceae bacterium
CACCGAGATACAAACCATTACCATGTTTAAACTGATGAAAACGTTTGAACGGGTAATGAAAAAACACCACGAACGGTTTAACAAACCTGTGCATACTGTAGTGCAGTATAACTACACTATGGAAGGCAGCAGAGAGTATATGCTGGATATGGTGAAGCAGGAAAAGACCATGCCGTTTGAAAAATTGTTTGATGTGGTAGAGAACCGTATCCACGCCATTTTCTTATTCCTGTCGCTGCTTGAACTTTCGCAGCAACGTTATATGACCCTGCTGGTGGGCGAAGGAAAGAACAATTTTATTGTGGAGTGGAACGATGAGCGTCCGGATGATATAGACAATGATATTTTTGAAAAGAAAGAAGCAGCAGAAGAACAGGAACAGGCGGAAGAAGAACCACCGCAAACAGATAATACAAATGAAACTGAAGAGCAATAATAGAAACGCCGCATCAATTGATGCGGCGTTTTAATTTTAGAAATGTTACTGTAAATGCGTTTTTGAAGATTCGAAGATTCTATGCAAAGCCTATTTGATTTCATATACTTTCAAATCGAAATTATCTCCGTTCATAATATGATAGTCATCAAGAAATACAAGCTCTTTGTTCCCGCCTGGAACAATATCAATAAAGACATAGTTTAAGTCTTGTGACGGTGTAGACTCAGTATCAAAAATAATTGAGTCTGTAGTTGAAATAAGTTTAAAAAAGGTTGTGCGACCAGAACTATCTGTAAAGAAATTGAGGTTGTATTTGGAGTTATCAATGGTATAAAAGGCAGAAGATGGGTTTGTTTGAAAATTAAATTTTGAAAGTAAAAGTTCGTATTCCTCAGGCGTTTTTTGACAGATCAATCCTAATTCTTGAAAACGGTATAAAATAGTAAAATTAGAATCGAGTGAATGTGTAAATAAAACGGGATTGCTTTTCTCTTGTTGCTTCAGATATTTGTCTATCTCTTTATCATCAGTAATAAACTGAATGTTTGTATAAGTTTTTCTGAATCTAAGCTCTCCGGCGTATTTCACATTGATTGTAGTCGATGTATTGTTTTTACACGCAGGTATCGTTATGGCAAAGAGCAGTATGAATAAAAGATATCTCAATCCAGCGTTTTTATAAAGTTAGTTTATTGCATTTATCGATTTATTTCTATCAGCAATAAAAAATCCCACTGCTCAGCAATGGGATTTTGCTATACACAAGATGTAAATTATGCTTTCACTGTTACCCTCACACCCACCATCTCTCTCACTGTTTTTACAATACCGTTGGCGTCAATACCAATTTCTTCATACAGTTGTTTTGGTGTGCCATGCTCTACCAACGCATCAGGAATACCCATGATCTTTACTTCGGCTTTGTAATTATGTGCAGCCATAAATTCCAATACTGCACTGCCAAAACCACCCACTACCGTTCCATCTTCAATGGTTACTACTTTGTCAAATTTTGCAAACACTTCATGTAGTAATTCTTCATCGATAGGTTTTGCAAAACGCATATCATAATGCGCAGGATTGATACCGTTGTTCTTCAATTCACGAATGGCGCTTGCTGCAAAGTTGCCGGGATGACCAAACGAAAGAATGGCAATACCTTCACCATCTTTCAACTTACGGCCTTTACCGATCTTCATTTCTTTCATCTCAGTTCTCCATTCGGGCATTACACCTTCACCACGTGGATAGCGGATAGAAATAGGTAATGTGTGTGAATCGAGTTGAGCCGTGTACATCATATCACGCAATTCAGCTTCATTCATGGGTGCAGCCACAATCATGTTGGGCACACAACGCATATACGCCACATCGTAACAACCATGGTGCGTAGGTCCGTCTTCTCCCACCAAACCTGCACGGTCTAAACAGAAGATCACTGGCAGTTTTTGAATGGCTACATCATGCACCACCATATCATAGGCACGCTGCATAAAAGAAGAGTAAATATTGCAAAACACCTTCATGCCTTGCGTAGCCATACCTGCACTGAGCGTAACGGCATGCTGTTCGCAAATACCCACATCAAACGCACGGTGCGGCATTTGCTCCATCATGAATTTGAGTGAAGAACCACTTGGCATTGCCGGAGTAACACCTACGATCTTTTCATTCTTCTCGGCCAGTTCAATAATTGTGTGTCCAAATACATCCTGGTATTTAGGAGGCTGAGGGGTATCGAATCTTTTTTTATGGATCTCACCGGTTACTTTATCAAACAAACCCGGTGCATGCCATTTTGTTTGATCTTTTTCTGCCAGCTCATAACCTTTTCCTTTTACGGTAACAATGTGCAACAGTTTAGGACCGGGAATATTCTTCAGATCTTTTAATGTATCAACCAGCTTGGTAATGTTGTGCCCATCGATAGGGCCGAAGTAACGCAGCTTCAACGCTTCAAACAAGTTGCTGTTTTTGTTTACAAAACCTTTAATACTGTGTTCCAGTTTGCTGGCCATTTCACGGCTAAAGGTTTTGCCAACGGGCAGCTTGCCCAACGCATTCCACACTTCATCCTTGATCTTATTATACGTTGGTGAAGTGGTAATATCAGTTAAGTATTCTTTTAATGCACCAACATTAGGGTCAATGCTCATGCAGTTATCGTTGAGGATGATCAGCACATCACTGTCAGCAACACCTGCATGGTTCATGGCTTCAAAAGCCAAACCAGCCGTCATTGCTCCATCGCCAATCACTGCAATTGATTTGCGGTTCTCGCCTTTCATTTTTGCGGCCATGGCCATGCCCAATGCAGCCGATATAGAAGTAGAGGAGTGCCCTACACCAAATGTATCGTATTCACTTTCGCTGCGTTTGGGGAAACCGCTGATGCCGTTGTACTTACGGTTGCTGTGAAAATTATCACGACGACCGGTAAGAATTTTATGACCGTAAGCCTGGTGGCCCACATCCCATACCAGCTGATCGTAAGGTGTATTATAAACATAATGAAGAGCTGTTGATAATTCCACCACGCCAAGGCTTGCACCAAAATGGCCGCCGTGCACACTCACTACATCTATAATATACTGGCGCAACTCATCACAAACCTGGGGTAATTGATCCATTGGTAATTTTTTCAAATCGGCCGGAGAATCAATTTTACTGAGCAGGGAACCGGGTTTTATTTCCATATTTTCCAGAATAATTGTGTAAAGGTAAAAAACTTACAGTCAATCGTACAAGATTGATTTGTGTAACAACAGTACCGGAAAAAGGTTGAAAGAAGCGGTAAAACAGGTATGATTCTGCACCATTTACCCAAATTATTTGCCCTTTGTACCTTTAACGGAACGAAACCGGTTTCTTAACGGTTAGATTTGTAAATACTATGCGTAAAGGAATTAGTAAAATGGGGGCTTATTGGTGGTGCCAGGTGGCAGGCTGGGGCGGCAATATGCTCATGAACTTTTTCTTTGCCTGGACCTATAACAGAGATATTAATGCTCCCTTTGTTCTCCGCTCACTGCTTATTGCCGTGCTTGGGTTAATTATCACGCATTTTATGCGGTGGGTCATTATTCAACTCAACCTGCTGCACAAAACATTTGAACGACAGGTGGTTTACTTCCTGGTGCTTACGTTAACATTCTCAATGCTGTACCCGTTCATTTCGCTTTCCTTATTTAATATTCTTGATCTGTTTACGCCGGAACAGCGGGTGTATAGTTTTACCAGGTTGCTGGTTGGTTCTGCCATCAATGCATTTGTAACCTTACTGGTGTGGAACCTCATCTACTTTATTTACCATTATGTTGAAACCTTCCGTAAGCAACAGCTTGATGCGTTAAAGATGCAGAGTGTGGTAAAAGAACTGGAACTGAAAACCATCAAGGCGCATATCAATCCGCATTTTATTTTTAACTCACTCAATGGCATTCGTGCGTTGGTTGATGAAAATCCGGCACGTGCACGAACTGCTATTACAGAACTCAGTAATATTCTCCGCAGTAGTATGCAGGCAGAGAAAATGGAAACAGTGCCTTTTGAAAAAGAATTGGGTATTGTAAAAGATTACCTGGCACTGGAGCAAATGCGTTTTGAAGAAAGATTGAAAGTGAATTTTGATATTGATGAAGATACACTGGAACAACCGGTTCCGCCAATGATGTTGCAAACACTGGTTGAAAATGCCATCAAACACGGTATCAGTAAAAATATTGATGGGGGTGAAATAAAGATCAGTTCAAAATTTGTGAAAGACCATCACGAACTGGTGATACGCAACACAGGAAGGTTGAATGGCAACTTCAATCCAGATGGGTTTGGTATTTCCAGTACCGAAAGCCGGTTAAAACTGATGTTTGGTGATGAAGCTAATTTTTCCATCAGCGATGTGAACGGCAATGAAGTGGAAGCAAGAGTGAGTATGCCTGCCGGATTATAATTGAGAACAATAGATTAAATTGTACGAATAAAATAACGAGCCATGAACAAAAGAGCAATCATTATTGATGATGAACGTTTGGCCAGAAATGAACTCAAAAAATTACTGACAGACTTTCCCGATATTGAAGTGGTAGATGAAGCATCAAACGTAGATGAAGGGTTACAAAAAATTGAAGCGTTGAACCCCGACCTGATCTTTCTTGATATACAAATGCCCGGCAAAACAGGGTTTGATCTGTTAAGCGAACTTGACCGTACACCGGAAGTGATCTTCACTACAGCTTATGATGAGTATGCGTTGCGTGCGTTTGAAGTAAATGCACTGGACTATTTGCTGAAACCCATTGAACCAAAACGTTTGGCAGATGCATTGCATAAGCTGGAAGAAGATGATAAAGAAACAACAGTTGATGGTGAGCCGGTATCGGTAAACCGCAGCATGCTGAGCGAAAATGACCAGGTGTTTGTGAAAGATGGTGAACGCTGCTGGTTTGTTAAGTTAAGTGACATCCGTTTGTTTGAAAGTGTGGGCAACTATGCGAAAGTTTATTTTGGCCCCAACAAACCGCTTATCTTAAAATCACTGAACGCATTGGAAGAACGCCTTGATGAAAAAATGTTTTTCCGTGCAAACCGAAAGCATATAGTAAACCTGCGTATGATTGAAAAAGTGGAACCTTATTTCAATGGCGGGTTGTTACTCGAAATTCATGGTGGCGATAAAATTGAAGTGAGCCGCAGGCAAGCCGTGAAGTTTAAAGAAATGATGAGTTTATAAAAATCAAACTATTTATTGTAATACCTTATCGAATGAAAAAAATTACTACCACGTGGTTACTGTTATTTGTAACCACGTTTTTATTTGCACAAACAAGTACAGAACAGATCATCAATACAAAAGAAGTGGAGCGTATTGAACGTGTACTGGCAGCAGATGATATGAAAGGCCGCAGGGTGTTCTCTCCGGAAATTGACAAAGCTGCCGATTTCATTGCTTCAGAATTTAAAGCTGCCGGTTTGCAAACATGTCCGCCCGACTGGAATAAGCAGGCCGGGAACAACAGCAGCACTTACAGGCAGGAGTTTACCATTGTGTCGCCACGGTTCAAAGGGTTAACTGCAGTATTTGACGGACAAACAGAAGATGCAAAAAATGTGGTGGTGGTTACTACGCAGCCATCAATCACTGCTGATGAAAAAGCAGGTTATGAAAAAGCAAAACTTGCAGCCGGTGCAAACCTGTTTGCGGAAGCACAGAAATATATCCGCTCAGGAAAAAACTACCTGGTGTTGGTTGATACAAGCTACAGCAAAAATTTTGCTCGTCTTGCTTTACTCAAGCGGGGCATGTTTGCCATGAGTAACAGTGTTGTGTTTGTATTAACAACAAAAGATCCGGCCACCTATAAGGTAGAGGCGGAACATGATATTACAGAACAGAAGCTGGCAAATGTTGTGGGTGTGTTGCCCGGAAAAAGCAAAAAAGATGAGTATGTGATCTTCTCCGGCCACTACGATCATATTGGTATTGGAAAGCCTGTTGATGGTGATTCTATTTTCAATGGAGCAAATGATGATGCTGCCGGCATAACAGCTGTGATTTTGCTTGCGAAATATTACAAAGCGTTAAATAATAATGAACGTACCATCATCTTCGCTACATTTACTGCAGAAGAATCAGGTGGCTATGGTGCACAATAT
This sequence comes from Chitinophagaceae bacterium, assembly GCA_009996555.1. Taxonomy (GTDB): domain Bacteria; phylum Bacteroidota; class Bacteroidia; order Chitinophagales; family Chitinophagaceae; genus Lacibacter. The sequence continues at coordinate 6,092 of JAACZX010000491.1, forward strand.
TTCTCACGCCAGTTCGATCCTGCAAAAGTGGCGGCTATGTTCAATATTGAAATGATCGGCACAGAAAGTAAGTGGGGTAAAAACTCTGCATACATTACCGGATATGAAAAAACAGATATGGGTGCTATTATGCAGAAGAACCTGGCAGGAACAGGATTTACATTTCATCCCGATCCATATACTGATCAGAATTTATTCTATCGTTCAGACAATGCAACGCTTGCCCGTTTAGGTGTTCCGGCGCATACCATCTCTACATCAAAAATGGATAGTGAACCAAACTATCACAAAGTAAGTGACGAAGTTGAAACACTTGATCTTGATAACATGACCATGATCATTAAATCCATAGCACTAAGTGCAAGAAGTATTGTGAGCGGAAAAGATTCGCCAACAAGAGTGAAGGTGGATGAATTGAGATAAAAAGATTTTCTTCTGTAAAAGAAAACGCTCCTGGTTGCAGGAGCGTTTTTTATTTGAAGAGAATTCAAATACGATTACGCTTTCACCGGCACGCTGTGTATAGCAGCAGCCATCTCTTTAATAAGATTGGGATCTTTTTCAATAGCATTACCAATTACAATTACATCAGCACCTGCTTTGCAGTTACGATATGCTTTTTCAGGATCGGTAATACCGCCACCAATGATCAATGGCGCTTCAATTTGTTGTGCTACCGCCTGTATCATCGTTTCACTGATAGCACGTTTTGCACCACTGCCTGCATCCATATAAATCACTTTCATGCCCAGCATTTCACCTGCCATTGCGGTACACATGGCAATTTCATTTTTATCTGAAGGGAGGGGAGTTGCATTGCTGATATAAGATACAGTTGTTGGAGCGCCACCATCAACTACCATATAACCGGTAGAAATGATTTCTAACCCGCTTTGCTTTACAAACGGTGCGGAGATGACATGCTGACCAATGAGTAATTCAGGATTGCGGCCTGAAATAAGAGACAGGTACAGCAACCCATCAGCATATTTACTGATCTGCGACGGACTTCCGGGAAAAAGTATAACAGGAATATCGCAAGCGGCTTTTATCTGCTGCACTACCTCATCCAGCTGGTTAGAAATAACCAGGCTGCCGCCAACCAGGAAATAATCAACACCTGCATCCACAGAAAGCTTCACCAGCTGTTCAATAGCGTGCGGATCAACTTTGTCAGGATCAATTAAAACAGCAAATGATTTCCGGCCTTTCTGTTTTCGCTCCAGTAATTCTTTATAGATGTGTTGCTTCATTCAGTGAATGCTATAGATGCAAAAATGCAAAAAAATGTCCATCTTTTCCAGATTAGATGCTTTTTCTCAAAAGTCCTTTAAAAGCGTTGAAAGCGAATGTATAAAACAGCCTTTTTTTCTGCGTTTAGCTGCCAGCGTTAGTGCAATTTTGGCCGCAAACGCAATGGCAGCGGGTATATGGGATTTGTTTTCAAACAGCCAAGGTTTTTTTTACTCATTTTTAGGCACGGGTGGTTGAAAACTCAATATCCACAGGCAAACACCCGTCCGTATTGCTTTTGGGTCTGATTTCCACAACCTGTGCATATCTAAGGCTTTGCCTGTATTGTTTGAAAAAATATTTTCGTATTCTTTCGTTTAACGATTTCACAACCCAACTAACTAACCCACAAAACTTACAGATCATTATGGCCAGCAAAAAGAAAATCAACCAAGGGCTGCAGTTCGGCCGGAGGTTTACAAAGGAAGGCGTTTCGCCCTTCGACCTGTTCGAGTACGACTACCGTACATCTGTGATACGCAACCCATCAGGTGAGGTAGTATTTGAGATGAACAACGTTGAAGTGCCGAAACATTGGAGTCAGATAGCAACGGATATCCTGGCACAGAAATATTTCCGTAAGGCGGGGGTTCCCCAGCCCGATGGATCGTTGGGTCGTGAAACATCATCAAAACAGGTTGCTCACCGTATGGCCAATTGCTGGCGTGTATGGGGCGAACGTTATGGATACTTTGCAACAGAAAAAGATGCAGAGGTATTTTATGAAGAGCTTGTGTACAGCATTTTAAACCAGGTGTGTGTGCCTAACAGCCCGCAGTGGTTTAACAGTGGTTTGTATGAGAGCTATGGCATTAAAGGTAAACCACAAGGTCACTACTATGTTGATGCAAACGATGGCCAGTTAAAGAAATCAACTTCAGCATACGAACGCCCTCAACCGCATGCCTGCTTCATCCTTAGTGTGAGTGATGACCTGGTGAACGATGGCGGCATTATGGATCTGTGGGTACGTGAAGCAAGGATCTTTAAGTATGGTTCAGGTGTGGGTACAAACTTTTCAACCATTCGTGGCGAAGGTGAAAGATTAAGCGGTGG
>JAACZX010000085.1 GCA_009996555.1 Chitinophagaceae bacterium
TTCATTCAAATAATTTGATTCGTGCAAAATAGGCAAAATAAGTTTTTACAGGCATATAAAACAGTTGCGGCGGCCTTTGGCCGCCGCAACAAAAAATAATCTGGCAAGATGTTTTATTTAATCCCGATCACCGGTAAACTCTTCTCCCGAATCAGTTGATTAAACTTCGGCACATCTTCACTCACAATTTTCTTCAGCTTATTCAATTGCTCATCGGCTTGTTTGCTTAACTCCGCAAATACTTCTTTCGATTGTTTGCTTGGTGCATTTACACCGCTGTTGGCTACATCAAATACACCACTCAGTTTATCGTTGATGCGGATAGGATAGTTCAACGGATCCTGTCCGCTCTTCGATTTTGTTTGATACAAGGTTTCTTCAATCGAGGTCAACTCTTTGGTGATAGCAGTTGCCATGTCTTTGATTTCTTTCGGACAATCTTTTCCCTGTCTGCCAATGAAATCATTGATCTGTGTACGCAATGCACGGATGTCTTTGATGCCTTTCTGCACATCGTTGAACTTTTGCTGTACACTCAACAGGAAGTTGAATTGCTCTTCGTATGCTTCCTGCGTCATTGGGTAATTGGGGTCGGCTTTAATTACAAACGGCACTTCACTTGAATCGTTACCTACTTTCACACGTGCAAAATAATTACCGGGAGCAGCTGTAATAGTGCCGGGTGCGCCGTTCCAGAGAATCATGCCTTCGCTTGGTTCAGCAGGCGGGTATTGCAGATCCCACGCAAAACTGTTCAATCCTTTTTTGATATCGAGCTTATCCTTACCATCTGTGCTGAATGTTTTAATAGACTTTTTGTTTTTATCCATGATGGTGATAGATGCTTTTGTAGAATCTGTCACTCCATTTGCATAATACGTGATCACCAACGGGCCAGCCGGATTTTCACCAATATTTTGCGGCGTACCAAAGCGACGACCGAAACGGCTCATCGGCATACGCCAACCGGTATTTACATCAAACACATGCAGGTTCTTGTTTGCAACATCTGCTTTCACCTGTTGTAAAACAGTGAGATCATCCAATACATAAAAGCCACGGCCTTGTGTTGCAACGATGAGATCATTTTCTTTAATGGTCATATCGGTGATTGGCACAACAGGCATGTTAAGTTGAAACGGTTTCCAGTTGGCGCCATCATCAAATGAAATATACATGCCGAATTCTGTACCGGCATACAGAAGCCCTTGTCGTTTATGATCGGCACGCATGGCTCTGGTAAAGTGCATTTTGTTGATTCCATTAGTGATGAGTTTCCATGTTTTACCATAGTCTTCTGTTTTGTAGATATACGGTGTGTAATCATCCAGCTTGTAACGTGTACCCACAAAATAAGCAGCACCTTTTTTAACCGGATCAACATCCACACAATTCCACATCATCAACTTCGGTGCATCTTTCGGCGTAACATTCTCCCATGTTTTACCACCATCTTTACTTACGTTGATCAAGCCGTCATCACTACCTGTCCACAACAGATCTTTTTCAACAAAACTTTCTGTTGCGGTGAAGATGGTACAATAGTATTCAACACTTGTATTGTCCTGCGTAATGGGACCACCGCTTGATTTTTGTTTGCTCTTATCATTTGTAGTTAAATCTGGCGACAATGCTGTCCAGCTTTGTCCTTCGTTTTCTGTTGCAAACAAAACATTACCTGCAGTATATAATTTCTTTGGATTGTGTGGTGAAAAGAAGATGGGAAAATTCCATTGAAAGCGATACTTCAATACATCTGCACCGGCACCCATCGGATTATCGGGCCACACACTGATGGCTCTGTTTTCACCCGTTTTATGATCAAGGCGTGAAAGATAACCACCATAGTTACCTCCGTAAACGATATCAGGATTTGTTGGATCGGCAACAACATAACCACTTTCACTACCTGCCGTTTCTTCCCAATCCTGTTCGGTAATACCTGCTCCCCTTGTTCTGCTTTTAATACGTACCGTTGAATTATCCTGTTGTGCTCCGAGAATGCGATAGGGAAAACTGTTGTCGGTTGATACACGATAGAATTGCCCTGTTGGTTGATTCATGTAGGTGCTCCAGTTCATTCCGCCATCATAACTCACTTGTCCGCCACCATCATCCGCAACAATCATACGTTTACCATCTGCCGGATCGATCCACAGATCATGATGATCACCATGCGGTGTGCGCAACGATTGAAACGTTCTGCCGCCATCACGACTGTACATGAAGTTTACATTCGGACAATAAACCAAATCAGGATTCTTGGGATCAACAAATACTTTGCTGTAATACCATGCACGCTGGCGGATATTATTATCGCTGCTCATCAGTTGCCATGTTTCACCGGCATCATCGCTACGGAACAATCCACCATTTGCATTTTCAACAATGGTATAAATGCGTTCAGGATTGCTTGGCGCAAATGCAACACCTACAATTCCCCATGTGCCTTTTGGCAGTCCTTTTTTTGCAGAAACATTCGTCCATGTTTCACCACCATCCGTTGATTTATACAAACCACTTCCTTCGCCACCACTTTCCAAACTATGCGGGGTGCGTATTAAACGCCATGTGCCTGCATAAAGCACAGATGGATTTTCGGGCTCCATCACCAGATCACTTGCACCTGTTTGATTATTTACAAACAATGTGCGTTTCCATGATTTACCGCCATCGGTTGTTTTGTACACACCACGTTCTTCGTTGGGTCCAAACAAATGGCCCATCACCGCCACCCAAACCACATCCGGATTTTTTGGATGAATGACAATGCGGATAATATGACGGCTATCTTTCAAACCCCGTCCGCCCTGGGCATCCGGGCGGGCAATATTTTTCCAGTTGCGTCCGCCATCATCACTGCGCCACATACCACCCAAACCTTCGCTCACATTACCACGCATGGTATTTTCGCCTTCACCTACATACACAATACTTTCATCGCTTGGTGCTACAGCAACTGCACCAATAGATGAACCAAAATATTTATCACTGATGTTTTTCCAGTTACTGCCACCATCGGTAGTTTTCCAAACGCCCCCACCGGTAGCCCCCATGTAAAATGTTGTTTTGTTGCTGTAGCTGCCTGCAACAGCAGCACTTCGTCCACCACGGTAAGGGCCAATGGAACGATACTTTAACGACTTGTAAATTGATTCCTCGTTTGAAGCAGCAGTAACTGCCGGTTGCTTTTTTTGCGCAAATGAAAACAGTACGCCGAGCAGCGTACCTGCAAGCAAGATTGATTTTCTCATGTCAGTACAATTGGTTGAAAAAGGGAAATTACAAAGGATTTTCCTGTAAATGATACATGATCTGTTGCAAGTGATGAACGGCCGTTTATCTATTTTGTAAAAGAATTACGGGTGCTGAACTGTTCACGGCATATAAATTGTTGAAGTGGGCATTTTCTGTACAATCAACATCCATCCCTGAATTTTTCCGTCCATCAGCAATCGAACCTTCCTCATTCCCGGGGTTTGAAATATGTTATCATTTTTCTACCGTTCGTCTAAATTTTCCTATGCAGCAATGTAACTAATTTACTTTCGTAAACGTTTAAGTGTAAACCTCATCATCATGCGAAAACTGACCATGCCAACTTTGCTGCTATTGGTGTGCCTTTCTGTACAGGCGCAAACATCAAAAACAAACCCTCCGAAAGTTACTGAAAAGGCCCCACCCCGTTTATTACCAGCAAAACGCACTACGCTTGAAATAAAAATCGATGGCTTGTTAAATGATTCTGCATGGAAGGATGCACCAATTGCTACTGATTTTATTGAGTTTCGTCCTGCTGTTGGTGTAAAAGAACAAGAAGAATCAAAAACAGTCAGCTACCTGCTGTATTCCGATGAAGGAATTTATTTTGGAGGTTTTTGTTATGAACGCACACGAGACAGTATTGCCATGGAACTGAAAGGGCGTGATGGTTTTGGAATGAATGATTTCATTGGAATCATCTTCGATACGTATAAAGACAACCTGAATGGTTTTGAATATTTTGTTACACCACTTAATGAACAGTGGGATGCAAAGATGGCTCCTAATAACAATGGCAATAGCGAAGACTTTAGCTGGAATGCTGTTTGGAAAAGCGGCGTAGTGCTGCATGACAACGGCTGGAGTTTCGAAATATTTATTCCTTACGGCGCTATTCGTTTTGGTAAAAAAGAAGTTCAGGACTGGGGCGTGAATATTACACGCCGTCGCCAAAAAACCGGTCAGCAGTTTACATGGAATCCTATTGATCCCAACGTCAATGGTTTTTTAACACAGGAAGGTTTCTGGACAGGTATCACAAATATTAAACCTCCTGTCCGTTTACAATTCTCTCCCTATTTTTCACTTTATGCCAATCATTTCCCACTTGATCTTGCCGGTTCAAAAAACCTAACCGGCCAGGTAAATGGCGGGCTTGATGTAAAGTATGGTTTGAACCAGGCATTTACTTTAGATGCAACACTGATCCCCGATTTCGGACAGGTGCAAAGCGATAACCAGGTGTTGAACCTTACTCCGTTTGAAGTACAGTTTAACGAATACAGAAATTTCTTTACTGAAGGAACAGAACTCTTCAGTAAAGGCGGATTGTTTTACTCACGCCGTATTGGTGGTACACCTATCCATTTCGGCCAGGCTTCATCGCAGGTTGGTGCTAATGAAAAACTCTTGAAGAACCCTGCTGAATCAAAACTGATCAATGCATCAAAAGTATCGGGCCGCACACAAAGCGGTTTGGGTATTGGCATTTTAAACGCCGTAACAAAAACACAATACGCCACCATTGAAGATGTGAATACAAACGATCAGCGCAAGTTTGTGACTGATCCGTTAACAAACTACAACATCATAGTGCTTGACCAAACAATGAAAAACAACAGCAGTGTTTCATTCATCAATACAAATGTGATCCGCAGTGGAAGTGATTACGATGCGAATGTTACAGCTGCTTTGTTTGATCTGAATGATAAGAAAAATACCTGGAATGTGGGCGGTAAGTTTGCAGTGAGTCAGTTGATGGGCTATTTACCCGATGGCAAAAACCAAAATGGCTACAGTCACCAATTATATTTTGGAAAAACAAGTGGCCGTTTCAATTTTAATGTGTGGCAGGAGTTAACCGATACAAAATATACGCACCGTGATCTTGGTTATTTTACCAACAACAATTTTCTTGATCATGGTTTTTGGGCCGGTTACAAATGGATTGAACCAAAGAGCTGGTACAACCGCATCTTCTTAAATCTTAACGGCCGGGTAAGTAAATTACATACACCGTTTACAGGCATAACAGAAACCTACCAAACCGGCAACCTGAATTTCAACGCCGAATTGCAAACAAAAAAGCTTTGGTGGATCGGATCGTTCCTGGGTTATACCAGCAAGCAAAACGATTTTTACGAACCACGTAAAGGAGGCGTATTTTTTACACGCAACCAGAGCTTTGCTATGGGCGGCTGGGTAAACAGTAATGAAGCAAAAAAATATTCGTTCTGGAGTGAACTGTTTGCACGCAGGCATTTCAATTTTTATGACCAGTTTGGTGTTGATGCCAACATTGGTCAAACATTCCGTTTCAACAGTAAGTTTTCTGTATCGCACAGGTTAAGTTATTTACCACGTTTCAACAACATGGGTTTTGCAGCAGTATCAAATAACGAATCAATTTTTGCACGCCGTAAAGTAAATACTGTTGAAAATATCCTTAACGTGAAGTACAGTTTTACCAATATGATGTGGATCACCTACCGCATGCGTCACTATGCAAGCTCGGTTGATATTAAAGAATACTTTACCCTGCAGCAAAATGGCAAACTGCTGGCAAACAACAGCTTTACAGGCAATGCCAACCAGAATGTAAACTTCTTTAATATTGATATGGTGTACACCTGGCAGTTTGCACCGGGCAGTTTCCTCAATGTGGTTTGGAAAAATTCGATCTACACATTTGACCGTGCAATACAGCGTGATTATTTTAAAAACTTCGGCAATACCATTGATGCTGATGCCAATAATAATCTTTCGTTGAAAGTAATTTACTTCCTCGACTATCTTGATATGAAAAAATGGGGAAAGAAAAAGAAGTAATCATCATATACAAAAAAGGAAGCCCTGTTTATTGACAGGGCTTCCTTTTTTATTTCCCTTACCATTAGTTTGATGCACTCTTCTTCAGCACCGGTTTCTTCAGCAATTCTTTTTCAATTGCTTTCATCACTTTCTCTTCAAACTGTTTATTCAGTTGTTCGTACTGTTGCTCTGCCTTGCCAATCTCGTCTTTTAAGAAATCAACACGCTGCAACTGCAGGTTGCCGGGTTTTGCTTCCTGCGTTATTACGGCCGCATATACATCACTCAAATCAGTGCGTAAGCGTTTCAGATCGGCAGTTCCTTTTACAACAGGTGGCACCAATGTAAGTCGCAATGTTTCCAGCTTATCAAAGTATTCCTGCAGGAGTTGCTTTGTTTTTTTATCCTGTGTTGAATCAATATGCCGCTTCAATATTTTCTGCTTCGCATCAATGCTGTCTACAAGGCGTGCAAGCTGTTCGTGCATACCATACAATTCCATTCCCGTTTTGTACTGCAGCTCACGATCTTCCATTGTAAAGTTTTTGTTCTTCTCATCGTGCACCAATGTTATTGTATGGTTGTACTCTTTACCGTTCACTTTCATTTTAACTGTGTACTCGCCCGGTAATACCTGCGGAGCAATAAATGCTGCATACTCCAGCTGGTTGCCGCCTTTTGCTGTTTTAGCCGGAGCCATACGCTGGTTCCACATTACTTTATTATACCCTTTTCTGTTACTGGGCGATAGCTTCTGTACAAGCTTTCCATTTTTATCATAGATCTCCATCTGAATGTTGTTGGCCCTTTCTTTCAGGTAATATTGCATGGGCGTAATAACTGTTCCAATGCCTCCATTCCAATCGCCTGAAGAATTTGGAAACTGCCCGCTATACTTACCCATGGTTAATGTAACAGGCTTGTTGTTTAACATCACCACATCGTTTGCAGCAACATTGGGTGTAATGGTGCGCATGGGTGTAATATCTTCAATGATGATGATACCTCGGCCATGTGTTGCCAGTACAAGATCATTGGTTTGCTCCTGAATTTTTATATCACGGACCAATGTGTACCAGGGAATATTGTTTTTCATCCTGAACCAATCTGCACCGGCATTTACACTTGCAAACAATCCCATTTCAGTACCTGCAAAAAGAAGATTACTGTTTACAACATCTTCTTTTATTTTATGCGCAAAGCCGGTGAACTCTTTGCTTTCAAACTTCTTCCATGTTTTGCCCATATCATTACTCACAGCTATAAATGTGCGGTGATCGCCATACATGTGGTTATCGAATGTTGCATATACTTTATTCTTATCAAACCTTGACGGCTCAATGCTGCTCACCCATGTTTGCTTCGGAATACCGGCTGCTGCATAATTGGCTGCAACATTCGTCCATGTTTTGCCTGCATCAGTTGTTACCTGCAGGTTACCGTCATCAGTGCCTGCCCAAATAATATTTTCATCCAGTGGCGATTCTGCAATGGTAAAAATGGTGCAATGATTTTCAGCACTTGTTACATCCATTGTTACACCACCGCTTTTTTCCTGCTCCTGTTTTCGTTTATCGTTTGTTGTAAGGTCAGGAGAAATACGCACCCAGTTACTTCCTTTGTCTGTACTCTTGTACAAATACTGAGCACCTGTATAAAGATTCTTTTTATTTTTTGCTCCCGTAACAATGGGCGTGTTCCAGTTAAAACGCAAACTCTCTTCGCCCTGCACAGCTTGTGGTTTAATAGTAACAGATGCATTTGTTTTCATATTCACTCTTGACATAGTACCACCCTGCGCTTCAGCATAAGCAATATCCGGATCAAAAGGATCGGGCTGTGTCCAGAAACCATCACCACCAAACAATGATTTCCAATCGCCGTTCAACACACCACCCGGCGCAGCACTTGGCGCATACCAGCTTCCGTTATCCTGCAAGCCTCCGTAAATACGGTATGGTTCCTGTTCATCAACACTCACATGATAAAACTGGCCCACCGGTAAATTGTTACAAAACTTCCAGGTAGCACCACGATCAAGACTGAAGTACACACCACCATCAGTACCAACATACATCACATTGGTATTATTGGGGTTGATCCACAAAGCATGATGATCACTATGCACCCATCCGCCATCATTACTTGCATCGGCAAATGAATAACCACCATCGCTTGAATAAGAAAAAGTAAATGCCGGACGATATACACGTTTGGGATCTTTGGGATCCACTTCCAACGTAGAAAAATAAAACGGGCGCTGAGTAATGTTGCTGGTAGCACTTTGTTGCTTCCATGTTTCGCCGCCATCGGCTGAAATATACAAGCCTGTATTTTCACTTTCT
>JAACZX010000086.1 GCA_009996555.1 Chitinophagaceae bacterium
TGGTGCCGTTCCTTATCCTTTCAACGGTTATGGTTTTACTGAAATGCCAAAACAAGAAACCATTCTTATTAAGAATGCAACTGTATGGACCAATGAAAAAGAAGGTGTGTTACAAAACACGGATGTGCTGATCAAGAACGGAAAAATTGCGGCTGTTGGTAAAAACCTGAGCGATGCAGGTGCAAAAGTAATTGATGGCACAGGCAAACATGTTACTGCAGGTATTATTGATGAGCACTCACATATTGCAGCGGCTTCTATTAATGAAGGCGGACAAAGTGTAACATCTGAAGTTCGTATTACTGACAACCTCAATCCTGAAGATATCAATATCTATCGCCAGTTGAGTGGTGGTGTTACATCATCACATATTCTGCATGGTTCTGCAAATACCATTGGCGGACAAACACAACTCATTAAACTCCGCTGGGGTGCAAATGATGAAGGTTTGAAATTCCAGAACTGGCCGGGCTTTATCAAGTTTGCATTGGGTGAAAACGTAAAACGTTCATCATCACAACAAAACAATCGTTTTCCTGATACACGTATGGGTGTAAGCCAGGTGTTGATTGATGCATTTACACGTGCAAAAGATTACGAAACAAGCTGGAAGAAGTATGATGAAGAGAAAAAGAAAAATGCAAAAGCCACTGCCCCACGTCGTGATCTTGAACTGGATGCATTGGTTGAGATCATGAATAAAAAACGTTTCATCACCTGCCACTCTTATGTGCAAAGTGAGATCACTGATATGATCCGTGTGGCTGATCGTTTTGGTTTTACCCTCAACACCTTCACACATATTCTTGAAGGTTATAAAGTAGCCGATAAAATGAAACAGCATGGTGCCAATGCATCAACCTTCAGCGATTGGTGGAATTATAAAATGGAAGTGGTGGATGCTATTCCGCAAAATGCGGCCATTATGCAAAAAGTGGGCATTAACGTTGCCATTAATTCTGATGATGCAGAAATGGCCCGTCACTTAAATCATGAAGCAGCCAAGAGTGTGAAGTATGGCGGCATGAGCGAAGAAGATGCGTTGAAAATGGTTACGCTCAACCCTGCAAAAATGCTGCATGTTGATGACAGAGTAGGCAGTATTAAAGTGGGTAAAGATGCTGATGTGGTTTTATGGAGCGATCATCCGCTGAGCATTTATGCAAAAGCTGAGAAAACAATTGTAGATGGTATTGTTTACTACGATCGTGAAAAAGACAAACAGCTTCGTTTGGATATTGCCAAAGAACGTGCAAGGCTGATGGCAAAAATGATTGGCGAAAAAAGAACAGGCGGACCAACCGTGCCATTCAGTCCAAGTATGGAAATCATGCACACCTGTACTGATCACTACCACAACCATGGCTTGCTGGTACTTGATGCAGATGAATAAATTAGTTTAAAGTTTAACGTATAAAGTTAAAAGTTATGGCAACCATAAAAACTTTCGAAGACATTGAATCATGGAAACTGGCCAGAAAGCTTTGTAAAAAAACAGGAGAACTAATTGATAACGGACGTTTTAAAAAAAGTTTTCGATTAATTGATCAGATTGATGGTTCCTCGGGGTCTGTTATGGATAATATAGCTGAAGGTTTTGAGCGTGGGACAAGAAAGGAGTTTATTAATTTTCTTGGATATGCAAAGGGATCGTGTGGTGAATTCAGATCACAATTATACAGAGCATTGGATCGAAGTTATATTACGCAGGAAGAATTTGAAGAATTGTCATCAGACGCAAAACAAACCAGTGGACTTATCCAAAAATTCATTGAGTATTTAAATAAATCAGAGGTTGCCGGATCAAGGAAAAACGTTAAACCTTAAACATTCAACTTTAAACTTATAAAAATGAAAAAGATATTAATAACTATAATGCTGTTTGTGGCAATAAACGCTTCTTCGCAGGAAACTGTTTACCCGGCAAAAGCGCAAACAGAAACCATTACCATTACCAATGCCACCATTCATGTGGGCAACGGTACTGTTATCACAAACGGATCGATCACATTTGAAAATGGAAAGATCAAGGCCGTTGGTCAATCAGGCGCAGCAACAGGCAAAGTGATTGATGCAAAAGGCAAACACGTTTATCCTGGTTTGATCCTGGCAGCATCGCAGTTAGGACTTGTAGAGATCAGCAGTGTGCGTGCAACCATCGATCAATCTGAAATGGGTTTGTACAACACAAACATCCGCTCCATTGTTGCTTATAATACCGATTCAAAAGTGATAGCCACATTGCGCAGCAATGGTATTTTGCTGGCAAACGTAGTACCGCAGGGCGGCACCATCAGCGGATCATCAACTGTTGTGCAGCTTGATGCATGGAACTGGGAAGATGCTATTTACAAAGCCGATGGACAGATGAACCTGAATATGCCCAGCCTGCTTCCACGACCCAGCCGTTTTGCAGCATTCTTTGGACAAGGCGAACAACGAAGCTCTGCCGACCAGGTGAAAGAAGCATTGGGCCGCATTGAAGAGATCAAACAGTTTTTCCGTGCAGCAAATGCGTATCACAAAGAAGCTACACACACAAAAACCAATCTTAAGTTTGAAGCAACAAAAGCATTGTTTGAGAAAAAACAAAAGCTGTTTGTTCATTGCGATATAGTAAAAGAAATGCTGGTAGCCATTGATTTTGCAAAAGAGTTTGGTTTTGATGTGGTGATTGTTGGCGGCAGCGAAAGCTGGCAAATTGCTGATCTGCTGAAACAAAACAACATAGCTGTTATTCTTGCTGAGCGTCATGCACTACCAACATCTCCTGATGACGATGTTGATCTTCCTTACAAATCTGCTACTTACCTGCAGGAAGCAGGCGTGTTGTTCGCTATCAACGATACCGATGGGTCAACCCGTGGCCGCAACCTGCCGTTCAATGCCGGTACAGCTGCAGGCTATGGCATTACCAAGGAACAGGCGTTGAGTGCAATTACCCTGAATGCTGCAAAGATCCTTGGTATTGACAATGTAACAGGTTCACTGGAAGTGGGTAAAGATGCCAATATAGTGATCAGTGAAGGTGATATTCTGGATATGAAATCGAGCATTATTACCAATGCCTTTATCCAGGGCAGGCAGGTAAGTCTTGAAGACAAACACAAGCAATTGAACGAACGCTATAAATACGGCATCAACTAACCGTTTGCACGGATATTTAGAAAAAGGTTGTCCAAATGGGCAACCTTTTTCTTTGATACATATAAACACTTAGAAAAAACGTTTATAACTTCACCATCGTAAATCCCTAACCAGGCACACCATGAAGAAGCTTATCATTTTTCTATTTCTTTTTACGGTATTGTTCTCCTGCCGTAAGCCACAGGATACGCCTCCGTTGGAAAGTATACTTACGCATGGCAAATGGCGTATTTCGCTTTTGAGAGACAATGGCAATAACATCACCTACCTCTATGCCGGCTGGCAGTTTACATTTAAAGCTGATAAAACATTGGAAGTAACTGATGGCTTCACTACTTATAGCGGAACATGGACAGAAAATACCCGTGGCGATACTTTTACATTAACTATTTCTTCAACAGAACTTGAACTGGAGTATATCAGTAAACTTTGGCATAATGAATTGCTTAATCCCAATGGTGTGCTGTTTCATAACGACAGAGACAATCCCACACAGGAATTGCAGTTTACGAAACTGTAATTGATCAGGGTTGAAGTTTGGGGTAATCAAAAAACAGGAATTCTTTTTTGGCTTTGGCGAAATCTTTCCAGCTATCAACTTCAGCTTTTACTGCAAAAATGGAACAGGTGGGCATGTTATCAACCCTTGCATTGGTGAGTGTATTAGCGTAATCTGTAAGTCCGTTGTTATGAGAAAACACAGCAACCGAAGATAAAGGAGATGGGATTGCTGCAATTGCCTGTGCAAGCACTTCAGGTTCGGCCAGGTATAATTGTGATTGCAGTTGAATTTGCGATTCTTCTTTTCCAAACACTTCTATAAAAGCCAGGCAGGTTTGCTTTGCCCGCATGGCAGGGCTGCTGATAAATGCATCGATCTTCACCTTTCGATCCAGCAGGCGACGGGCCATTACAGGTGCATCTTTTATGCCTCTTGCATTCAAGGGACGGTCAAAATCATTTTGTGTAGGACTATCCCAACTGCTTTTTGCATGCCTGATGAGGTAAAGAATTTTCATGACGCAATGAAAGTAAGAAATAGCGCTAAATAAAAAACCACCCGGCTGCTGCCAGATGGTTCTCTTAAAAGTATTTTCCCGGTAGTTATGAGATTTTAAAGACGGGCAATTTTTCTATTGCAAAAATTCAGCCAAAGAATCCGCTTCCAGTCTGCTTAATACCCACGAACATTCTTGCCATCAAAATAATTCAGGAAGGCTTTGTTACATACCCGGTTACCACCTGGTGTTGGATAATTTCCAGTGAAATACCAATCGCCTGTATTCGTGGGGCAGCTGGCGTGCAGGTCTTCAATATTCTGGTAAATAACCTGAACAGGAATATCAAAACCGGCTGGTGTAATCAGTTCTGCAATTTTATCGCTGATCTCTTCGGTAGTAAATGGTTTGTATAAACGACGTACTACGTTTTCTGTATGCAACTGATTGTTACGGTGCAATTCCTTGATGGTTGCATACACATCATCAATTACATCCGTCATACCTCTTTCTTTCAACAGTTCCATTGCTGCACGGAAGGCCACAAAATCGCCCAGCTTGCTCATATCAATACCGTAACAATCCGGATAACGGATCTGCGGTGCACTTGAAACAATGATCACTTTTTTAGGACCAAGCCTGCCCAGCATACGCACAATACTTTCCTTGAGTGTGGTGCCACGCACAATGGAATCATCAATTACCACCAGTGTATCTTCTCCACGGCGAACAGTACCATACGTGATATCGTACACGTGCTGTACCATTTCGTTGCGGCTGCTGTCTTCTGTAATAAACGTACGCAGTTTTACATCTTTGATGGCGATCTTTTCCTGCCTGATCTTGCGGGTGATCATTTCATTCAGCTTCTCTTCATCAAAATCCTTACCCCAGCTCATGATACGTTGTACTTTGATCTGGTTCAGGTATTCTTCCATACCTTTTACCAAACCATAAAATGCAACTTCGGCTGTATTGGGTATGTATGAGAAGATGGTATTTTTCAGATCATAATCAAGATGTTCAAGAATACGCTTGCTTAATTTATGGCCAAGGGTGATACGCTCACGATAAATTTTTTCATCACTACCACGGCTGAAGTAGATCCGCTCAAACGAGCAGGCTCTTCTTTCCTTTGGTTCAAGTATCTGTTCAATATGATATTGCCCATCTGCTTCCACAATCAATCCTTGTCCGGGCATCAGTTCAAGTACTTCATTTTCGCCCACATTAAACGTTGTGCGGATGGCTGCACGCTCACTTGCGGCAACAATTACTTCATCATTCACATAATAATAAGCTGGACGAATACCGTGTGCATCACGCATTACAAAGCTTGCACCATTACCCGTCATGCCGCCAATGGTATAACCACCATCAAACAAAGGCGTTGCTTTTTTCAACACATTACAGATCGATGGACTGTTGGGGTTGATCTCATCTTCCTTTACAAGAAAATGATGCACCACTTCCATCATAGCAGCCAAATCGCTCTGGCGTTGAAATTCACCTGGATCGATATTAATAAGGCTGAATAATTCGTCTGTATTAACAAGGTTGAAGTTACCTGCAAGCGCAAGATTTCGGGAAGAATGTGTATTCCGTTTAATGAAAGGATGACAAAATTCAACATTGTTTTTCCCTTGTGTACCATAACGGAGATGTCCCAGCATTAACTCACCCAAGAAAGGCAGATGTCCTTTCATTAACCCCGCATGTTGCTTTATATCCGGCTGGTATTTTTCCAGCTCCTGCACTTCCTGCCCCACTTTAAAGAAAATATCAGCAATTGGCTGGGGGGCACTGCTGCGTAATCTGTGCAGAAAAGGATACCCTGGCTCAACATCCAGCTTAACAGCGGCAATACCGGCACCATCCTGTCCACGGTTGTGTTGTTTTTCCATGAGGAGGTACAGCTTGTTAAGGCCATACAGCACCGAGCCATATTGTTTCTGGTAATGAGAGAAGGGTTTGCGTAAACGAATGAAGGCAAGGCCGCATTCGTGTTTTATTTCGTCGCTCATGATTATTTGTGAGAAGCCGGCCTTTGTTTTTCAACTTTCGGCCGATGAAGGCGCAAAGGTAAGAACCTATTGCTACATTCTTCTTATTAATTAAGCACTGATTCGGGGTGAAGGCTTTCGGCAAGCCATAAAAACTCCCGCATAAACACATCAATATTTTTCTGGTAGGCTTCATCAAGCAGGTTTCCGTCCTCGTCAAACTTCTTATCAACATAACCTACCACCATCATGTGCGGACTGGCAATGCCAAATAATGCATTAACCAGCAGCTGCATTTGTTGTGTGGCACGAATACCACCCATCATGCCTGTGCTTGCGGTTACGATGCCAAATGCCTTGTGCGATTGTTTGGGATAATGATCAAGAAGGTTTTTCATAACAGGCGTATAGCTGCCATTGTATTCAGGCGTAACCAGTATAAACGCATGCGCATCGAACATTCGTTTGCTTAATGGTTTAAACTCTTCGGGCGTGGCATCTACTGATACAAACACATGTTGTAACAGTGGCAGATCCCACTCTTTTGAATCAATAATATCTATGTGATGATTTGTTTTTTCCTGAAGCAGTTTTTTCAGGAACAGGGCCACCCTGTGGGTTACACTGTTTTCTCTCGGGCTGCCTGAAATTATTTCGATGTTCATTTTTGCTGATTGAATGGTAGTCCTGTAAAAAGCCGTCTGTTAACACATCACGATCCGCTGCCTGTTATGAACTACAAAAGTACTTCTATTCGTTATTCACAGGCTGCATAGCCGCAACAGCGTATTACTTTACAATTACATGCAGTTCCGATGCCGCTGAAAGTGTTTTTGATACAGGGCAATTTTTTGCCACCTGTATCAACCGTTGTTTCTGCTCTTCTGTAATTGCATTGGCAAAACTCAGCTCACGGGTAAATATTGTTTTACCTGCTTCTCTATGCAACGATATATTCATATCAATACGACCTACATCCCATTGTTTATGATCGGTGTACATACGCAATGTTACCAATGTACAACTGGCCAAAGCTGATTCAAGCAACTCGTCGGGAGTGGGTGCAGTATCCAAACCACCTTTTTCCTGCGGTTCATCTGCAAAAAACTGGTGACGCCCGTTGCTGTGTGTTACTTTATACTTTGCTGTATCAATAAATGAGTTGATCATATATGTTAATTCAGATGTCCAAATTTACCGGCATTAAAATCATCTATTGCATCAATAATTTCCTGTTGTGTGTTCATTACAAAAGGTCCGTATGCTGCAACAGGTTCGGTAATAGGCTCACCACTTAACAGTAACAAATGTGTTTCGTTATTTGTTTGAAGATGTATTTTTTCACCAGCATTATCAAATAGTAACATATCGCCTTCACGGGCTGTTTTATCGTTGTTGATAAGAACAGTTCCTTTCAAAACAAGTAAAGTTGTGTGATCGCCATCCACCACACTCAGATCAAAGGAAGCATCTGCTTTTGCATGTGCATCAAAAATATTGATGCGTGTAAATGTTTTTGCAGCTCCTTTTACCCCATTCATTTCACCGGCAATAATGCGGACCTTTCCTTTGTTCCCGTCAATTAGAATTTCGGGAATAGAGGCTGAACGTATGTCCTGGTAGCTGGCTGGAGTTGATTTGTCTTTTGCAGGAAGATTTACCCAAAGCTGGGCACCATGCAATACGCCGCCTTTTTTGCTGAATTCTTTTTCATGAAATTCTTTGTGCAGAATACCAGCACCGGCTGTCATCCATTGTACATCGCCTGCAAATAATTTTCCTTTACCGCCGCTGCTGTCTTCATGCTCCAAAGCACCTTCCCATAAAATACTCACTGTTTCAAATCCTTTATGCGGATGCACATCCACGCCACGGGGATGATCAGTAGGTAAATATTCTGTAGGTTCAATGTAATCAAGCATCAGGAAAGGGCTCATGTCTTTCCACATCGCCGAAGAAATAAATGTTCTTACTTTAAACCCGTCGCCCACCATATGAGCAGGAGCCGCTTTCCTTGTATACTTGATCTGTTTCATGTTTTTACGATTGCTTTTTAAAAACAGGCTGACCTGTTTTCATTATTGTTTTACAAACTGAACGTGGAACTGGAGTTTCACATCATCGCTCACTACCACACCACCAGCTTCAGTTACAGCATCCCAGCCTAAACCAAATTCTTTACGTTTGATCTTGCCTTCTGCTTCAAAACCCACTTTTGTTTGTCCCCATGGATCAACCACTACGCCATTGTA
>JAACZX010000492.1 GCA_009996555.1 Chitinophagaceae bacterium
AAAACAACATTTGGTATGAACTTGTTCCTGGTTGATGGCTTGACTTACCAAAACAATGAATTTGGTGATGCATCAAACGTTCGTGGACGTTCAACTGTTTCATCTACCCAAAATATTTCAATGACAGGAAACCAAGTGTTGACCTGGAACAAACGTCTGGATAAACATAATATTCGTGCCTTAGCTGGTCATGAAAATTATGAATACCGTACGAAACAACTTTCGGCAACAAAAACAGGCTTTGCTTATGCTGGGCAAACTGCATTAAACAATGCTACTGTTGTTGAAGCGCCTCCAAGCAGTTCAGAAGATGTTCGTCGTATTGAAAGCTATTTCGGTGGTATTAACTACGATTTCGATGGTAAATACCTGCTTTCTGCTTCTTTAAGAACAGATGGTTCTTCTCGTTTTGCTTCAAATGTACGTTGGGGTACTTTCTACTCTTTCGGCTTAGGTTGGAGAATCAAGCAGGAGAAATTCCTGGAAAATGTTGATTGGCTCAATGACCTGAAATTGAAAGCCAGCTATGGTGAATCAGGTAATGACAACATCGGGTTGTTCTATCAATACACCAACTATTTTTATGCTGATGGATTTGGAAACTTTAATGCTCCGGGTCGTCCAGCAAACCCTGATCTGAAATGGGAAGGAAATAAAATTTTGAACTATGGTGCTGAATTCGCTATGTTCAAGAGAAGACTTCAAGGTAGCATTGAACTGTTTGACAGAAGATCTAACAACCTTTTGTTTGACGTACCTACAGCTCCATCAACCCTGTTCCCGAACATTTATCAAAATATTGGTGAATCACGCAACTACGGTTTCGAAGCACAAATTGCTTACACCGTTATTCAGAAAAAGGATTTCGACTGGCGTGTTGACCTTAACGTTACCCATTTCAAAAACCGCTTAACGAAATTGCCTCCCACACAAAAGGCATTAGGTGGTATTGTTTCTGGAAACAAGAAGTTAAATGAAGGCCGTTCAATCAATGATTTCTGGTTACGTGAGTGGGCTGGTGTTGATCCTGCAACAGGTCTTTCTCTTTACTATAGAGATATAACTGATGCTAACGGAAAACCAACTGGCGAGCGAGTATTAACCAGCGATATTACACGTGCATCGTTTTACTATGTAGGAGCATCTGCTATTCCTGATTTCTATGGCGGTATTACAAACTCTATCCGTTATAAGGATTTCCAATTGTCAATCCTCGCTACTTATTCTTATGGTGGTCATTTTTATGATGGTAACTACCAAAGCATTATGCACTCTGGTGCAGCAGGTACACATTGGCACAAAGACATCCTGAACCGTTGGCAAAAACCAGGCGATGTTACAAACGTACCTCGTCTGCAAAATGCTACCAACCAGGATGGAGCTTCTTCACGTTTCCTGTTTGATGCTTCTTATGTGAATCTGAAGAATATCACGTTGAGTTATAATTTAGGTGCTGGTGTTGCAAAAACCCTGCGCTTAAAAGATGCTCAATTCTTCGTAAGTGTTGATAATGCATACATTTTCACTGCAAAAAGCGGTGGAGATCCTCAACAAAGTTTTGATGGTAACGTTGGAGCGAACTATCCGCTCTTCAGAACTGTTACATTCGGAACAACAATCAGATTATAATTAAAAACATGAAAAAAATGAAACAAGTACGATTTTTTAGCTTGATACTACTTGCTGCTACAGCAATGTCTGTGGTAGGTTGCAAAAAGTCCTACCTTGATACAAAGCCATCCGATGCTATTACGATTGAGCAGGCTTACGCTTCTATCTCAGCAGTAAACTCAGCTCTTAATGCCAGCTACCTGCAAACATTTGCTTTTGGTGGTGGTAACGGAAATGGCGGTCATGATAACTTTGGTCAAAAGGCGATTGACCTTGCAAACGACCTGATGGGCAACGATATGGTTGTTCATACACAAGGTTATGGCTGGTTTAATAATGATTATAACTATACCGGCTGGACAGTGCCTAACGGTTTAGGTACTCGTTCTGACCAGGCTTGGGCGTTTTACTATAACAATGTGTTGAAAAATGCCATTTTTCTTTTAGATGGTACAACAGGTCAAACTGGAGCTCAAATTGATGGGCTGCGTGGTGAAGCTTTGGCCTTAAGAGCGTTTGCATACTTTAATTTAGTTAATAACTTCCAACAGACTTATAAAGGAAATGAAACCGCAAAAGGTGTACCTCTTCGTTTAACCATTTCTTCTGACGCTTTGGGCCGCGGTACAGTACAGGAAGTTTATACACAGATCATCGCAGATCTTACACAGGCAGAAACTTTACTTACCGGTAAAACAAGAGCTTCTAAAGAACGTATCGATGTTAGTGTTGTTCGTGGTCTCAGAGCCCGTGTTGCACTGGCAATGGAAGATTGGCCAACTGCTGCTACATATGCAAAAAATGCCCGTCAGGGTTACACGCTTATGAGCAATGCAGTTTACAATTCAAGAAGCGGTTTTTCAAGTATCACTAACCCAGAATGGATGTGGGGAGCTTTTATCCCTGCAGATAAAGCAACCATCTTCGCTTCTTTCTTCTCACACATGGATGCGACAGAATTCGGTTATGCTCAGTTAGGTGGTCAAAAGAAAATTACAAAGGCTCTTTATGATCAAATTCCTGCAACGGACATCAGGAAAAATGCATTTACTGCACCCGGTTCAACAAACCCTAACTTACCAGATTATACACAAGTAAAATTCCGTGTACCAAATCTTGGTAGCTGGGCAGCTGATTACCTTTATATGAGAGCCGCAGAAATGTACCTGATTGAAGCTGAAGCTTTAGCAAGACAAGGTGGAAAAGATGCAGAAGCACGTACCGTACTGGAAGCATTAGTTACACCTCGTAATCCTGCTTATACTGCCGCAGGTCTTTCCGGAACAGCTCTTCTTAATGAAATTATTTTACAACGTCGTATTGAACTTTGGGGTGAAGGATTCTCCTTGTTTGATATTAAACGTTTGAAACAAGGTTTGAACAGACCAACTGGTGCTGGTAACCACGGTGCTCCGAACTTTAACCCTGTTGTTTATACATTGCCTGATGCAAGTGCCCGTTTCTTAATGCGTATTCCGCAAAGGGAACTTGACAACAATCCTGCAATGACTCCAGCAGATCAAAATCCTTAATGCTAAAAACAAGAACTAATGATGACAAATCGTATAACTAAAATAAGTGTAAAACTAATGCTGGCAACAGCATTGGTTTCCGCTTTGTTTTTCTCTGCATGTAAGAAAAACAATTACTCGGTAGATCTTGATGAAACGCCAACCGCACCCACAGCATCTCAGTTTGTCCCTATTAATGGGAATCTGCGTGTTGATTATTTTGTAAGAAATGGCGGTCCGGCAATAAAAATTCCTATCGGCATCACGAATGTATCCGGGCAGGACAGAGAAGTGAAGTTAACTTACACTTCAAGGAATGCTCAAAGCGGTGTTCAATACAACGCTCCTTCTTCAATTACAATTAAAGCAGGCTCTGCAATTGATACATTAAATTTTCAGGGAATTTTTGCTGGTTATCCTACCGGACGAAAAGATACTGTGAAAATTAAATTTTCCGGCATCCCAGGTGTTGAGCGTAAAGACTCATTTGAAGTTGTTATCCAGGCTTATTGTGATGTAGTTCTTGCTAACCTCACGGGTGTTTTTGCAAAAACAAATGAATATAATGGTTCTGGAGCTTTCAGCTGGGGTCCATACACTGCGGGTGTTCGTAATCTCGTAGCAACAAGTGCTACTACAGCTGAAGGTTATTTTATGAACCTTTACGATTATGGATGGGCCGATTTGAAATTCACAATCAACTGGGCTACTCCTGGTGCCTTCACGGTCGCCGTACCTTTACAAGCTGTTAATTCTCCAGCCAGTGGTGTTTCTTATGTAAGAACATCATCCGGCAGAGTAAATACATTCTCATCTTGTGATAATACATTTACCGTTTCACTTGATCTGTTAGATGCAAATCAGGCAGTTCTTGCTACCGGCTATCAGTTCCGTTTAGCAAAATAATTTTGCATAAGAACATAAAGAAGAAAGCCGCTCCAAAAAATTGGAGCGGCTTTCTTCTTTATAAACAACTTTTCTTTTTACTGTAACACTTCTTCCAGTTTTCTTTCCAAATCACTTCCCCGTAAATTATCAGCAATAACTTTTCCTGTCGGGTCAAGTAATACGTTATACGGAATGCCATTGAAGCCATACAAACCAACTGCTTCACTATCCCAGAATTTCAGATCGCTGATGTGATACCATGTGAGACCATCTTTTTTAACTGCTTCAAGCCAGGCATCTTTTGTTTTGTCAAGCGACACACCAAGAATGGTGAAGTTTTTATTTTTAAACTTATTATAAGCTGCTACTACATTTGGATTTTCTGCACGACAAGGACCGCACCAGCTTGCCCAAAAATCAACCAGCACATATTTACCTTTTAAACTGCTGAGTGAAAAATTCTTACCATTCACATCAGGCATTGTAATATCAGGTGCCATACTGCCAATAGCCGGTGTTGCCTGCTTTGGCTGAGGTGCAGCTGTTACACTTTCCCGGTATTGTTTCACTACAGTTTGTATTCCAGTGTGATTGGGAAAACGTTTTACCAGGTTATTATACATTGCTTCATTTTCCTGCAGATCATTACCGGTATTCATCGTAGTGGCAAACATGCTCACCATCGGACTTTTATCTTCAGCAGCCACTCTTTTCACATACTCTCTGAATGAAGTGACCATATTGTTCATATCGGTTTCCTTTACCCTGCGTAAACTATCGTCCTGGATGCCAGCCTGCAGTTCGTTCTGCATTGTAAAAAGTTTTTGCTGTGTTGCAGAAAGTGAATCTACAAACTCATGCAGGCGTTCACTTGCAGGTGAACCGCTGTAACTTAACTTCCTCACATCATTCCAATCGCCGGAAATGGTAATATCCGATTTATCGTTGATCACAAAAAACAATGGCCCGTTTGGCAATTGAGGAAAACGCAACTGCAGCAACGATTCCTCGCCTGCTTTTCCTTTCAATGAAAACTTTCCATTGTTGAGTGTAATGCTGTCCAATACCTGCGGCGGCATGTTATCGAATGATATCTGCTCAAGGTAAACCACTGTGGCAGGAGCATTTTTTACATCTCCGTTCACAGTAAAATTTTTACTCCCGTTACTTTTACAAGCTGCAACCGACAAAGCAATGGCAGCTACGATCCATGTTTGTTTCATGTGTAATTATTAATTCGCTAATTTTTCTGTTACCAATTGATTCAGCAATTTCGGATCGGCCTTGCCGTTTGATTTCTTCATCACTTCACCCACAAATAATCCAATCAATCCTTTCTTGCCTTTTTTATATTCAGTTACTTTTTGCGGCATGCTTCCCAATACGTCATCAATCAGTTGCTGCAACGCATCTTCATTTCTTTCCTGCAGCAGATTTAATTTCTGCGCCAGTTCCGCAGCTGTATTACCTTCTGCATTCAACATAGCAGGAAATAATTTCTGTACCGCCATTGTATGGCTCACTTTGCCTTCCTCTACTAGTTGAATAATAGAAACAAGTTGCACCGGCGTTATTGTCAGCTGATTGATTTCTTTCGCTTCTTCATTCAATACCGATTTTACCGGCCCAAGTAACCAGTTTGCAATTTGTTTAAATGAAGTTGTTGCTGTTGCGGCCTGCTCAAAATAATCAGCAAGTTCTTTATCATCGCTAAGCAATGCTGCATCATATTCAGGCAATGCATATTGCTGCATAAAGCGTTGCTTCTTTTGATCGGCCATTTCAGGCAGCGATTCCTGTACCTGCTGAATAAACGCATCTGTTATTACAAACGGTGGAAGATCAGGATCGGCCATGTAACGGTAATCATCAGCATCTTCCTTTGTGCGGATAGCAAATGTAGTTTCAGTGTCAGGATTAAATCCTCTTGTTTGCTGAACAATTGTTTCTCCCTTTTCTTTCATGTCAATCATGCGCATTACTTCATGATCAATTGCTTTTTTCAGAAAGCGGATAGAGTTGAGATTTTTGATCTCTACTTTTGTTCCCAGCTTCGGATCGCCTTTTAAACGAATAGAAATATTTGCATCGCAACGCAAACTTCCTTCTTCCATATTTCCATCGCATACATTCAATGTGCGGACAAGTTTGCGCACCTCAGTTACATACGCTGCAGCTTCATCGCCACTGTGCAGATCGGGTTCTGTTACAATTTCAATCAATGGAACGCCTGCACGGTTGTAATCAACAACAGAATAAAAATCATCCTGATCATGCATGCTTTTACCGGCATCCTCTTCCATGTGAATGCGGTTGAGTTGAATATTTCTTTCGCCTGATGCAGTTTTTATCTTTACAAAACCTCCCTTGCAGACCGGCGTGGTATGTTGCGACAGCTGATACCCTTTTGGAAGATCGGGATAGAAATAATGCTTACGTGCAAAATAGTTTTTCTGTTCTATCTCACAATTGCAAGCCAGGCCCATTCGCACTGCCAGTTCTATCGCTTCTTTATTGAGCTTTGGTAATGTACCCGGATGTGCCAATGTAATGGGGCTGATATGCGTATTAGGCTCCGCTCCAAAACCTGCACTATCGCCACAAAACAATTTTGTTTTAGTGAGTAACTGTGCGTGTACTTCAAGCCCTATGACCGCTTCGTATTTCTCTGAATAGTTTGCCATAATTTAAAAAAACGACATTTCGGCTAAACGCAATGTCCGTTTAAATTCCCTTCAACTCCAATCAGGGTTTCAGGGTTCGCAAAAATACCCGTTTTAAACCGAAGCTTATGTGAGTAAATGCACAAAAAAGCCCCCGGCAGACGACGGAGGCTTGCTAAATCAGAGTATGAGAAAATTTATAAATCAGCTTTTTGCAGCTTCTTTGGAATTTTTACTTCCACATTTACTGTTTTACCGCCACGTAACAGTTTTACATTCCAAAGCGTTTGCTCTGGTTTACCACGCAACGCTTCTCTTGCAGCAGCAACTGTTTTTACTGTTTTTTCATCGATCTCGGTAATAATATCATCCTTTTGCAAACCGCTTTTTGCAGCAGGCGATTCAGCTTCCAGCTCCAGCACTTTTACACCATTGCCTTCTTCTGTATCCTGTATTGTTGCGCCAAATTTTGGACGTGCCGGAGATAACATGATCCTGTTTTCCAGGCCGTGAATGCGTGGTGCAATATGATCGAAATTGAACTGACCTTCACCAAACGGCATTACTTCCGGTACTCTGAAATTAAAGCTGTGCATGCCTTCAAAACCTTTACTCTCGCCCAGCTTTGCTTTTGTTTTCTTTTCTTTTCCATCACGCAGGTAAGTGATCTCTACTTCATCGTTTGCTTTTTTTGCGTGAATAGCTTTGCTGAGATCTGCCGGTGAACCGATTTTAGCATCGCCCACTTTTGTAATGATGTCACCTTTTTGCAACCCAGCTTTTTCTGCAGCTGTTTCTTTCTGCACTTCTTCTACAAGAGCACCCTTTTCATTATCATCGGTAACCACACCAAGCAAGGGGCCGCCTTTCCAGTTCATATTGAACTCCTTCACAAAATTGTCGCTGTTGAACTCCTGCCAGTTGCCTGCTCCGTTTTGACCACGGTAGCGATACACTTTGGGCGGAGAAACACGAACACGTGGAGAACTGAACACAAATTCATCATCACCATCAAAACGATGGATGATAATATCCTTATCGCCTTTTTCAACAGGCTTGCCATTAACAGTTACTTTATCACCATCAATAACAATGGTTGTCTTCTCTGTTTTATCGCCTTTTTTACGGATGATAATCTGCTCTTTCTTTTCCCTGATCTCCTTTTCTCTTTTTCCTTTTTCCTGTGCTGATGCTGAAACAGCCAGTTGGGTAGCGGCTACTAAGGCCAATGCATACAATGAAATACGTTTCATACAAATAAGGTTTTATTGTTGACAACGCTAATGTACGAACATTTTCTTATTTACGAATTTTTTCGGAGATTTTCTGATTTTTTAACATTTTGGGAAGAAGGGCACAAGGGCAAACGCAGAGAAACGCTCTCTTTCTTCATTCTATGCACTAAAATGTTTTTGTACGATTTTATAACAGCAATGCCACTGCAAATTTGCAGTGGCATTGCTGAATTTAACTGTATCTGACGCCCTTAGGAACGTGTGATACTTATAATAATCCTTTCACCTTTTCAATCACCTGTTGCAGGTTGCTGATATCCTGTCCTCCTGCAGTGGCCAGTGTTTTTTGTCCACCCCCACCACCTTTGATCAATGGTGCAATATGTTCCTTAATGATCTTTCCTGCATCAAGATTTTTTGCTGCTGCAACAGTATCGCTGATG
>JAACZX010000087.1 GCA_009996555.1 Chitinophagaceae bacterium
AAATGATTCGGTAAGCCAGTTCCATTTGCCATACGGCATCAGAAATGCAGGAAGTAACATGAGCGCCAGGCCGGTAAAGCCCAGCTTATTTTTAATGATCCAGTTTGAACGGTAAACAAGCATGCCTGCTAAAAAAGAATAAGCCACTCTAATACTGCCATCCCAGAAACTATCTTTTGACCATCCTCCTATTAAATTTCCTGTTCGGTACAACACGCTGCAAATGCCTGCTGCTGCAAGTATGGTTAACAGCAATAAAACAGTTCGGCTGAGTTTGCGTAAGACGAGTGCATACAAAATGTTGGCAATGTATTCCCAAAACAACGACCAGGCAGGTGCATTAAAATTAAAAAGATTGAACCCACGATCAGGCATAATGGGAACGGGAATGAGAAATAGCGAGCTGAGAAAAACCAAAACGATCATACCACTGCTGAATTGTGCTGCTTCGTTGGCAAAGGGATCAAACAAAAAAGCAAGCAGGCCCAATATTGAACCAAATACGATCAATGGATGAAGACGGATGAGTCTGAGTTTGAAAAATGATTTGATTCCAATGGATTCAATACGGGAATCGTATGCATAAGCAATCACAAATCCTGATAAACAGAAAAAGAAATCTACTGCAAGAAAACCGTGTGCAATAAAATTCTTCGTAAAGTCGGTAATGATCCACTCCATAAAATGAAACACAACCACAACAATGGCCGCAATACCACGCAAGCCATCAAGTACCATAAAATGTTGTTTGCTTTGTGCGGATGTTGTGCTTACTTCTTTTTTGCTCATCTGAAAATTTATGATCCGTTGCCTGTTAAGTAATTGGCGCAACATACTTAATAATTAAATAGCATTTGCTTCCGTTTTTTACTTCGCTGCTGTTTAAAGTTGCAGAGGAGGCAACCGTCTTGTTGATTGTTGCGTTACTTCTTCTATAGCCTTTATAACTTTAAATTTTTGTGTATGAAATGGGTGGCAACTTTTTTCATTGTGCTCTCTTGTGCATTTATCTATTCCTGTAAAAAATCTGGTGGTACAAATACTGGTGGAGGAAATGGTGGGGGCGGAGGCGGTGGCGGATCATCCTATACGCCTAACTGTTCAGGAGCTGCTATACAATTCAGTGCAAATGTTGCGCCCATCATTTCATCATCCTGCGCAATACCTTCCTGTCATGCAGCTGGCTCAAGTAACGGCCCCGGACAATTAACTACCTATGCAGAAATAAATGCTGCTAAAACACAAATACGTGCTGCAATATTGAGTGGAGCAATGCCAAAGACAGGTACATTAACTGCTGCACAAAAAAATTCAATCATTTGCTGGATCGATGCCGGTGCTGCAAATAACTGACCTGTTCATCCTGGTATAAAAAGAGAAGGCCGCATTTTATTGCAGCCTTCTCTTTTTATATTGTTAGAACTGTTTATTGTCCCTGTGCAAGACTATACGCTTTTTTATCGCCCCACATGTTCAGCAACTCAAAAGAACAGATTTTGAAATTACCACTCATGCTTACATATAATCCAATAACATCCTGTTGATTCAGCGGATAATCTTCAATGCTTTCAAAACGCACATTGTATTGGTTCACCAGGTTTGTATAAACAGAACCTGTTGGCCACACTTGCGTACCACGGTTGCTGATGTTTACTAACTTAAACTTAACGCCTGCATGACGCTGGCATTTTTCTGCAATGGCAGTTGGTTGTTCATCACTTTCAATAAACAGGTCAACTCCAACAATGGTTTCTGCTTCACCTTCATGCGATACCATCATTGAATTTGATTGCAGCTTCAATGGAGTTGGAGTTCCCGGCTTGTTTGGTACAATTTCTTTTCCGCCATTTGCAGGCTTTTTACCAAAGTTGCTGATGATGGCATTTGCAAACTCAGTAGTGTTTACACTTGGTTTGCTCTTATCACCAAAATCACCGGTATGAATTCCGTTCTCTAATGTATAGAGCAATGCATTTTCAATAACAGCTGCATTTTCTGTTAATCCCACATGACGCAGCATAGCCAAGCCACTCAGCAATAATGCTGTTGGGTTTGCAATATTTTTTCCGGCAATATCTGGTGCAGTACCGTGTACGGCTTCAAAAATGGAAATATGATCGCCGATGTTTGCACTTGGTGCAAAACCTAAACCACCAACTAAACCTGCACAAAGATCACTCACAATATCACCCTGCAGATTGGTCAGCACTACCACATCAAACAGATCAGGGCGTGTTACCAGTTTCATACACAGGTCATCCACAATAATATCATCAGCTTTTAATTCAGGATATTCTTTCGCCACTTCATAAAAACATTCCAGGAACAAACCATCTGTGATCTTCATGATGTTTGCTTTATGGCCACAGGTAATGCGTCGTGCATTTTTCTGCTTCGCCATTTCAAATGCATAACGGATCACCTGCATGCTTCCCGGGCGTGTAATAAAACGGCGGCTCAATGCCACATCATGTGTAAGCATGTGCTCAATACCGCCATAGGTATCTTCAATATTTTCACGAACCACAGTAATGTCAATTGGAATGCCGGCTTTGCTGAACACCGTATCTACACCATGTAAGGTTTGGAAGTCACGTTTATTAGCGTAAGTGTTCCATGTTTTACGTGCAGTAACGTTAATACTTTTTACGCCTTTGCCTTTTGGTGTTTCCATGGGGCCTTTAAACAGCAAACCAAGACTTTCAATGGTTTGTTTTGCTTCGGGTGTCATCCCGTTGTTAAAGCCTTTGTCGAACACCCATTTCCCCATTTCCACAACTTCATAATCAAGGGGAACATTGTTGGCGTTGAAGATCGATAAAACGGCATCCATTATTTCCGGTCCAATACCATCGCCTTTAGCTACTGCAATTTTCATGTGTTAATGTTTATTGTTATTAGTCGTTCCGATAGTTACCGGTACGGTTGGCACAAAAAATCTTCAGCAATTATAATTTTTCGTGCGGCAAAGGTAACATGCGTTAGCGCTTCTAAAAAATGAACTCTTTAAAAAATCACTAAATCTTGCCGAAGTACGATGTGCCTCCTAAACTTCGTACTTCGTAACTCGTACTTGTTTTTCTTACCTCGTACTTCTAAATGAGCCATTCCACTTCGCCAAAATCAAAACATTCTTCCACATCGTTCCCGGTAACGAGCTGGCCGTTTTTGTTCACCCCTTTAATTATGGTACTGGTGGTTCTGCTGCCTTTTTTAAGCTTTGCTGGTTTGTTTAGTTTGTACAGGTGTTGGTTGTATAATTCAAACAGTGGAAGGAAATCCTGCTCCAGTTCTTTACATTTTTGCAGAACAGCATCATAAATTGCATGAGCCAATTGCAGCACATCTGTGTCCTTTCCGGTAATCTGTTTAATGGATACAGGGTTTTTCAGCTCGCCGAACTTTGTTTGGTTAACATTAATACCAATACCGATTACAGCCCATTGCCATTGCCGGCCTCTCAAAACATTTTCAATAAGAATACCTCCTGTCTTTCTGTCACGCCAATACAGATCATTTGGCCATTTGATGGTTGTTTCATCGCCCAGCAGTTTTTCCAGCTCAGTTCTTACAGCAAGGGCGGTGGCTGCCAGCAGCTGAAAGCTCTGTGTGGGCAGCAGCTTGGGCTTTACAATAATGGAAAAGCTGAGGTTAGCACCGGGTTCGGTTTCCCAAACTTTGCCCCGCTGCCCTTTTCCTTTGGTTTGATGGGCGGTACGTATAACTAATCCATGCTGTGCCACTCCTTCATGGATCAACCCCATGGCATAGTTGTTGGTGCTGTCCACTTCGTCCAGTTCAATCCAGAAGTTGTTTGATTTTTTAAGAGGCATGGTTAGTTAAGATTGACTAATTTTGGACAAATTATAAAGTAAAGCGTTGCGGCCAAACGTCCGTAGCAAAAAACAGATTAATTCATTAAACCACCAAGCGATTGAGTACATTATCTCTCTTAAATAACCGGGGTAAAGAAAAGAAGGGCAACTCTGTACGAATAAACCGAAACAGCAAATTATTTAAGACTATTATTCGGGCTATCCAGGAAAAAAAAGGTGAACATATTGTAAGTCTTGACCTGCGGAAGATCCCGGAGGCCGTTTCTGACTTTTTTGTCATCTGCGAAGCTTCCAGTACTACCCAGGTAAAGGCCATAGCAGATCATATCCATCACCTGGTGCACGAAGAATGTGGCGAAGCGCCTTATCGCCAGGAAGGGATGAGTGCATTGCAATGGGTGCTGGTTGATTATGTGAACATAGTGGTGCATGTGTTTCATCCGGAGACAAGAAAGTTTTACCGGCTGGAAGAAATGTGGAGCGATGCCGGTTCGGCCGATCATGATTAATCTGTTTTGCAGGAAAACTTTAACAAAACCTGCCCGATAATTTTAGCCACTTATTTGTAATACTATCTGAAATTGCCCATTGAAGGGAAAAAAACAACAAGATGAGTTTGAACCAAGGAAATAATCCAGACAGCAGCGGCGATAAGAAAGACGGCCGCAAACCGTTCCGTTTTAATATTTACTGGCTCTATGCGTTAATAGCTGCCGTATTGATCGGCTTTAACCTGTTTCGTGGAATTACACCCGATGCGATCCCAACTTCACAAGTGGTGTTTGAAGACAGCATGCTCATGAAAGGGTATGTTGACAAATACACCATTGTGCGGAACAAGGATATTGTTCGTGTAACATTGAAACCGGCAGCAGCAAATGATGCAGCTATTACTAAAATTGTAGCTGATAAAGAGCCTAAACTCAAGATCGATAAAACAAAGGGATTGAATTTTGAATTTCCTGTGGGTGATCACAAGGAGTTTGATAAACGGATACAGCAGATCATTGCCACAAATACTGCTGTTACCGGAAAGCCGGTGGCTAATTACAGTACAGATGAAAACTGGCTGAGTCCGCTCATCAGTTTATTACTTCCTATTCTTGTATTGATCGGGCTTTGGATATTATTAATGCGTAAGATGAACAGTGGCGGCGGTGCCGGGCCTGGTGGTGGCGGTATCTTTAACATTGGAAAATCACGTGCCCAGTTGTTTGAAAAAGGAACCAAAGTAAATGTAACCTTCCAGGATGTGGCAGGTTTGGATGAAGCAAAAGTGGAAGTAATGGAAATTGTGGACTTCCTCAAGAATCCTAAAAAATACACCGCACTTGGTGGTAAAATTCCAAAAGGTGCATTGCTGGTAGGTCCTCCCGGTACAGGTAAAACATTGCTGGCAAAAGCAATGGCAGGCGAAGCACAAGTGCCTTTCTTCAGCATCAGCGGTTCCGATTTTGTGGAGTTGTTTGTGGGTGTGGGTGCAAGCCGTGTGCGTGATCTCTTTAAACAGGCGAGAGAGAAAGCACCATGTATCATTTTCATTGATGAAATTGATGCTATTGGCCGTGCACGTGGACGTAATGCCATTGTAAGTAATGATGAGCGTGAAAATACATTGAACCAGTTGCTGGTTGAAATGGATGGTTTTGGTGGCGACACCGGCATCATCATCCTGGCTGCAACCAACCGTCCGGATGTATTGGATTCAGCGTTACTGCGTCCCGGTCGTTTCGATCGCCAGATCTCTATTGACCGTCCGGATGTAAAAGGCCGTGAGCAGATCTTTAAAGTGCATCTGAAACCAATCAAAATTTCTGAAACACTCGATATTCATAAACTGGCAGAACAGACACCTGGTTTTGCAGGTGCCGATATTGCCAACGTATGTAACGAAGCGGCATTGATCGCTGCACGTAAAGGGAAAGCAGCAGTTGATATGAGCGATTTCCAGGATGCCATTGACCGTGTAATTGGTGGTTTGGAAAAGAAAAACAAACTCATCAGCCCCGAAGAGAAAGAGATCATTGCATACCACGAAGCAGGCCATGCAATTTGCGGATGGTATCTTGAACATGCCTATCCGTTATTAAAAGTAACCATTGTACCACGTGGTACAGCAGCATTGGGTTATGCGCAATACACACCTAAAGAACAATATCTCTACAACATTGAGCAACTGAACGATCAGATTTGTATGACGCTTGGCGGCCGTGCAAGTGAAGATATTTTCTTCGGAAAAATTTCTACCGGTGCAAGTAACGATCTGCAACAGATCACGAAAATTGCTTACTCCATGATTACTGTTTATGGTATGAATGATAAGCTGGGCAACATCAGTTACTACGATCCTAACCAGGAGCAAACGTTTACCAAGCCTTACAGCGAACGTACGGCGGAAATGATTGATGATGAGGTACGCAAATTAATTGAAGAGGCATACGAACGCACAAAGGCATTGCTCACTGAAAAGAAAGCTGATGTAGAAAAACTGGCAAAGGAGCTGCTGGAAAAAGAAGTATTGTTCCAGAGCGATGTGGAAGCACTGATCGGCAAGCGCCCTTTTGAACATAAAAAACTGCTGGATGAAAACGGTGCAGAAATTCCGCACAATGCACATTCAGCAGATGAAATTTCAAGTCAACCTGATACAAATACAGAAGCATGAGTGTTTCTCCCGCAAAGGAAAATATTCTGAAAAAAATAAGACAGGCACTGAGTCATCCGGTGCCTGTTCCTTTTCCCCAAAGTGAAGGCAACAGCAGTGTGTTTCAACCACCGGTTGATGATATGGCTGTTCAGTTTGCACAGGAGTTTACCAAGCTGCAGGGCAAGTTTGTGTTTTGTGCCGATGAAAAGGACATGACCGAACAGCTGCTGCAATTAGCTGCTGCACGCAAATGGGATAAAGTTGTTTGCCGTGAGCAAAAACTACAGAACATCTTTAAACAGCTTGGCATACCCATCAACTTTCATGATAACCTTGCTGATAGCGATGTCAGCATCACAACATGTGAAATGCTGGTAAGCCGCACTGGCACAATGGTGCTTAGTACAGCTAATGAAAGCGGACGAACCACAAGCGTATATGCACCCATTCATGTGTGTATTGCTTATACCAGCCAGATGGTGTACGACTTGAAAGATGCTTTGCTTGCACTTCGTGAAAAATACAATGGTCAGTTGCCATCTTTTATCAGCTTTGCAACAGGCCCCAGCCGAACAGCCGATATTGAAAAAACATTGGTAGTGGGTGTGCATGGGCCAAAAGAAGTGTTTGTGTTTTTGATTGAAGGATAAAGTAAGGAATCGGTAATTGGGTTTTGGGAATTAGAAATTCCCATTTTGTTTCTTGAGTCTTGTTCCTCGTTTGTCTTCCTTGTAATTGGATTTTCTTTTCTTGTGCCTTAACTCCTTGTATCTTTAAGCCATGAACGATGCTAATCAATTATTGTTTGTGTACGGAAGCCTGCGTAGTGGTTTTCAGGGGTCGGCTTTCCAATACATTGCACCTTATTTTACCAAACTTGCCGATGGAAAAGTAAAAGGGAAACTGTACGATTTAGGTGAGTTTCCTGCCGCCTTACCGTCAACTGACGATGCGTTTATTACAGGCGAATTATACCAGGCCAATTCAACAGAAGAATTTAACTGGGCCATTACCCAGCTCGATGATTACGAAGGTGTACACCCCGAAGAAGGAGAGGAGCAGTTATACGAACGTGCAAAAGCAACTGTTTATACGGATAAAGGTGAGTTTACAGCATGGATCTACTGGTATAAACTGGATGTAACAGATAAGCCGGTTATTGAAAGCGGTGATGTACTGGCATACCAGCGTCAGAAGTTGAAATAATGCTGTTGTAAAACAGCTTCTTTATATTTGTTTGATGCAGATCCCTCCCGGTAAAAAAATATATTTTCTTTCCGATTTTCATTTGGGGGCACCCAACTATGAACAAAGTCTTGTTCGTGAAAAAAAGATCGTTCAGTTTCTTGATGAAATAAAAACTGACGCAGCTGTTATTTTCATTGTGGGCGATATGTTCGATTTCTGGTATGAATATCGCACAGTAGTGCCCAAAGGGTTTGTTCGTTTGCTGGGCAAGCTGGCCGAATTGACAGACGCCGGTATTGCAATTCATTTTTTTGTGGGTAATCATGATATGTGGATGAAAGATTATTTGCAGACAGAACTGAATATACCTGTGTACTACGAGCCAAAGGAGTTTGAATACAACGGTAAGCAGTTTTTAATAGGGCATGGTGATGGATTAGGCCCCGGCGATCATGGTTATAAAATGCTGAAGAAAGTTTTTCGAAATCCTGTATGCCAATGGTTGTTTGGCGTGCTGCCTCCTGTTGTTGGTGTGGGACTGGCAAATTACCTGAGCAGAAGAAGCCGTGCACAAACAGGTTCAACGGAAGAAACATTCCTGGGCGAAGACAAAGAATGGCTCATCATTTACTGCAAAGAAGT
>JAACZX010000088.1 GCA_009996555.1 Chitinophagaceae bacterium
ATAGAAATAATATTTTCCATTGCGCTCAATACAATCGGGTGCCCACATGCTGTAACTATCCGGACGAACCCACGGTACTTTATTCTGTGTTACAATTACACCATGATCGGTCCAGTCGGTTAAGTTTTCAGAAGAGAACACATGATAATCTTCCATGCAAAACCAACCCACACGACCCTTGCCTTCCTGTGCAAGAATATCATGCGATGGGAAAACATATACTTTGTTGCCAAATACCCTTGCAGTAGGATCGGCCGTGAACTGATCTCTGATAAACGGATTTTGTGCCTGCAGTGCTGCAATGCTGAACAACATTGTTACTGCCGTAAAAAGGAATGAATGTAAGCGCATAGCTATTTGTTATTTCGATTGTTTTTGTTTGCCCGCTGTGCTTGGTGTCCTCACCAACCACTATTTCACTTGTTGTTTTTGTTTTACATATTCTGCCACATCGATCATTGTTGCGATCCAGATCTCTTTTTCCTGTTGTTTCAGGTAACGTAAAAATTTCCGATGCTCTTCAATAGAAACATTTAAACCATTGCCGCCACCAACTCCGTGAAATAAAATAACCAGCAATGAATTTGTTTCCTTTGCTTTCTTCACCCACTGGATCATTTCTTCAGCCGTATGATTATTCACCATATAGCAATCCACATCGGCAAGATTTACTTCGTTGAGTTTGTGCATTTCATTGCGCACACTGCGCATGGCAACAAAATCCTGTTGAATGGCTTTGCTGAAATCAATACCGCCGGCTTTGGTATCGCCACAGGTAAAGGCAAAAGTCCGTTTTGTTTTTCCGTCGAGTGATTGAAGGAACGTGTTCGTCATGCGTATTTCATCTACCATACGCTGCACGGTATAATTTGCAAGATCATAATCCGGTTTTACCCATTCTCTTCCCACACCTCCAATACAGGGATGATAGAGTGTATGATTGCCCAACTCATGACCTTTTTTTGCAATTGCTTTCCATTCAGCCAATCGTCGTTTGGTTGATTCAGCATAAGCAGTTACATAAAAGGATGCTTTTAGCTTTAATGAATCCAGCACAGGAATGGCATTGTCTAAATGTTCATCAATGGCATCATCGTATGTAATAACCACTGCTGCCTGTTTTCCATTCCAGCTGCCTGCATGTTGTGCCATGCCATACATGCTGAAAAAAGTTGAAACGATTAGAAGATACATTTGCTTCCTGTTCATGTTGTTTGTCTTTTTATTTTCCGCTGATGGAGTCACTGATTCTGAAGTAATCAAAGTCAGCAAAACCGCCCGTTTCTTTTGTGGCATAGTTGAACAATGTAAAACGATAACCCATAAAATGCGGAAGTGTATACGCCATTTTTAATTGAGTGCCGAATGCTGTCCAGCTTTTTCCATCAAGACTGTAAAAGAAGTTGGCTACATCTTTCCTGTCGGTGAAGTTGCATTCTGCTTTCAGGTAAACAGTAGACTGTGTAAGTGGAATCCGCTGTGCTTCTTCTGGTTTGCCTGAACTTGCGTTGATCATCACAAGCTCTTTGCTGTTTCCTGTTACACGTACTGCAACCAAGCCATAATTTTTCTGTAGCAAAGCAAAGCCTGCAACATCACCATCTTTCATGTTGGATACATCTAAAGAAGTAACGCCTGTACAAACAGGACCAATGGTGCGTTGCGTTAAGGAATTTCTTGCGGAAAGAAAACTTGTATCAACTCTGCCGGTTGTTAATCGTAAAAAACCTTTGCGTGCAGTAACCGACCAAAAGCGATTATCAGGATTGTGATTCCATTGCCAGGCAAGAGGAAGAGCAGCTTCGCCTTTTTTGCGGGTGAATTCATCTGAAACCACAATGCCAGGGATCAATCCTTTGCTCGCAGGCAAGTTAAGCGTTAACGGCACTTTTCCATTTTCACCCAACACCGGCCAGCCATCTTCCCATTTTACCGGAACGAGATAGGGAATGCGACCTACCGCTCCGTTATCACGAAACAGATAAGAAAACCATCTGCCATCGGGCATATCAATTAAACCACCTTGTGCAACACCCAGATCCTGCAATGCAATTCTGCCTTCCCAGGGACCGGTAATTTTTTTTGCACGATGAATAACTACAGTGCGCATACCACCTCTCGGCCATGTAATGTTGAACAGGTAATACATACCATTGGCTTTGAAGAGTTGTGAACCTTCGCCCAAACCACTTTGCCCAACTGCTTGACTTGGTTGTGTTGCATCTTCAATGATTACTTGTTTGATGCCGTTTTCTTTTAAGCCAGTCAGATCTTCTTTTAATTCAACCAGCGTTAACTTCCTGTTGCCATAGATCATGTACACTTTGCCATCGTCATCAAAGTACAATGAATGATCGTGCAGATCGGGGCGGAACGTAATTTCCTTCCACGGCCCTTTTTCAATATTCTTTGTACTGTAAATATGTGTTTTGCCGCTTGTTGCTGCAAACGTTGAAACATAGTAAGTGCCTTTATGATAACGGATGCTGCTGGCCCATGATCCACGGCCATAAGTAGATTTTCCGTTTACAAGATTCATTTCGTCATTACTTACCAACGTATCGTATGCATAGCCGATCAGTTTCCAGTTGATGAGATCAGTGGATTTCATAATAGGAACACCCGGGCTCATGTGCATGGTTGTGCTGCTCATGTAATAATTGTTACCCACACGTATCATTGACAGATCGGGCACATCAGCATGGATAACCGGGTTGATTGCCTGTTTGGTTTGTGCAGTTACATGAACGTTCATGTAAGTCATTAATACAACAACAAATAAATACTTCTTCATCGTTTCAATCGTAGTTTATAAAGCGTTATTTTTTTGATTATTTTATTGGTTGTACACCTTCGTTTGTTTGAATGATCTTCTGGATGGTGCCATCTTCATTATAATACATGTAGTCTACACAAACAGAGCGCCTGTAGCTGCTACCGGTTGGCAGCAAACCATTGTGGTAAAAGAAATACGATTTGCCTTTGTAATCAATGATGCCGGGATGTGTTGTAAAACTGTTGGGCACATTTTCCTGTATAATTCCTTTGTACTCCCAGGGACCAGTTGGGCTGGTAGACATGCAGTATTCAATCATCTCAGCTTTTGTACCCACGCCCGCATACACAAGATAGTACCAGCCTTTGCGTTTGTAAACCCATGGACCTTCAATAAAGTTTTTTATGGAAACATAATTAATCGGGCCATCGAGTTCAATCATATTGCTTTTAAGCTTCACCCACCTGCAGCTTAAATTACCCCAATACATGTAGGCCTGTCCGTCATCGTCAATCATTACAGTGGGATCAATATCATCCCAACTATGTTTTTTATCGGTTGTCATTTCATTAATGATGAGTGCTTTGCCGATGGCATCTTTAAACGGACCTGTTGGTCTGTCGGATACAGCCACACCAATAGCTGCTCCACCATTACTTACACTGTCTTTCTTATGAAATGTGGAAACAAACCAGTAAAACTTTCCATTGCGTTCAATACACTGTGCTGCATACGCATCGCCTGTTGCCCATGAAAAAGTATGTGGTGAAAGTAAAGCTCCATGATCTTTCCAGTTCTTCATATCTGTTGTGGAAAACACATGCCAGTCGGGCATTTTATAATTAGGAGCCGTTACAGAAGCTGTATCATGACCCGTATACAGAAACAATGTATCCTTGTAAACAATAGGAGAGGGATCGGCAGTAAAGATATGTTTGATGATAGGGTTTTGTGCAAAAGCAGTTGTTGAACCTATGCTTACTGCTAATGCAAGTGTAAGTAGTTGTTTCATTTTGTATGTTATGTTTAGTTCGATTGTTTACATTGTACATCGTGAAATGATGTATTTACTTTTTGAGCTGATAGCCGAGTATAGCCAGCATTTTTTCTGCGTACCGTTTTCCAAACTCACGGTATCCTTCAGCATTGAAGTGAAGATTGTCTGGTGAATCGGCACAACCCTTTGATGAAATAACATGTGCAGTTGGAATGACAGCAGGCAACTGATTAATGATGTTATTCATACCTGCACAAACACCACCTTGTTCTGCATGCACCACTTCTCCCGCCAGCAATGGAACATTTTGTGCATTCAACTGTAAGTCGCTGAGGAGATTTTTATACACCATACTTACTTTGGCAGGCCATGTTGTATCACCATTGTTTGATTCGCCCTGGTGCAGCAGTATGCCTTTAATGACACCTGTTTTTTGTGCAAGCTTTGCCATTTCAACCAAACGGCCATAAGGGTTACCATCATATTCTTTTAACATACCCAGCATCCAGTTGGGTGCTGTTGCAGTATATGTTTGGTAATTGCTTTTATCGAACAGTTCTATTTTACAACCACCAACCGATACATTGATCACGCCGATCTTAACATTCGCAGGCAGGTTTGCTAATAATGTTCTTCCGAAATAATCAACAGGTGTTAAACCCGTTCTGCAACGGCACAAAGGAGGAACTGCCGTGTACCATTTTCCTTTTTCTCTGCCGATAGCCGGACAATCAACTGCTTCCAGCACTTGAAAGCGTGGATCAACATTCACAGTGTCCTGTGCTTCAATCCTGGCATAGCCTTCCATGTTGGATTGACCAAAGCTGAGAAAAATATAAAAATTTGGATCCTGCGCAAGAACGGTTGTGCAGGTTGAAATCATAATAAATGCAGCTACAATTAATTTTTTCATTCTGAGGTTCGTATTATTTAAAGAGCAATTGTGCAAAGTTGTACAGGTTGTTGCGCCATACCGGCCATGTATGTCCGCCGGGATATTCACTGTACTTGTACTTGATGTTTAACTCGTCAAATTTTGCAAGCATGATCTTGCAATTGTTGTAAGCAATATCTTCTTTACCACCCATAGCGATCCAGAATTGTTTCAGGTTGGTATTGATCGCACTTGCATTTGTTTTCATGTATTCGTATTGCGGAGTAGAAAGCGCCGGTTGATTGCTCCACCAACCAGAACTGAACACACCGAGGTATGCAAACATGTTTGAATTTCTTACACCTGCATGCAAGGTTTGTAATCCACCCATTGATAAGCCAGCCAATGCCCTGCTGTTGGCATCAGTTGCCACACGGTAATTTTTTTCAATGAAAGGAATGAGTGTTTGCTTTAATTCATTTTCAAAAGCACGCAATGCCTGTTCGCCAAAACCACCGGGCCCACCTGCTGAAACGTTGCCATCCATCATCACAATGATCATGGGTTTTGCTTTTTGTTCAGCAATTAAATTATCAAGGATAATGTCTGTTTTACCTTGCATTGCCCAGCCACGTTCATCTTCACCGCCGCCATGTAGCAGATACAGCACAGGATATTTTGTTGAGGTATTTGCGTCATAACCCGGCGGTGTGTAGATATAACATTGGCGCCATGAACGTGTAACAGGAGAAAAATATTTCTTGATGCGGATATCGCCATGTGGTACATCTTTCAACTCATAATAACCATCCCCTTTAAATGGAATTTCAATACCGCTTGCCATACGTCCCATCCCGTAAAATGTTTCGCTTGCGGGATCAGCAACTGCAACTCCATCGATCAGCAATGAATAATAATGAAAACCTTCACTGATGGAATCGGTGGTAACAATCCAGTAACCACCGGTATCTTTCTGCAGATCATATTTCTTTCCTAAGTCGATCTGCACTTTTTGTGCATCGGGTGCTTTTATGCGAAACAATACACGACTGTCGGGTAATACCTGCGGATATTTTGCAGAACGGATATTCGACGCTGCTGCAGTACCTAATACTGTGTACTTCGAAAATTGAGAAGCATCTACAGGTTTAAACAGGAATTGTGAAAACATATACAATCCGTTTTTCCAAACTTTGAAATCATGACCACCGGGTTCTAAGTAATAAACATGCGGCACATCGTTTTGGCGCAGGTAATCATGTGTGCGTTTGCTGAACGAAAGCAAACCATCTGCATCACCACAAGAGATCCAAAGTAATTTTAATTGCTGTTTTGCTTTTGCAGGATCGGGCACTAATTCATTCGGCAACTTTGTATTGGGTGCTGAAGAAAAACCACCTACCCATGCAAACTTGTCAAGATTACCCAATCCGAAATTCAACGATTGTCCGCCGCCCATTGATAAACCTGCAATGGCTCTGTTTTCACGATCCTTGTAAACAGGAAATTTCTTTTCAATAAATGGAATCAGATCATTTAACAGATCCTGTTCAAACGTTGCAAAGGCCTGCACTTTATCCTGCGCCATAATGTTGCCTGTTGCACGATCGTCTTTCATGGCTCTGCCGTTTGGCATTACAACGATCATTGGTTGCAGTTTGCCTTCTGCATAAAGATTATCAAGAATCACTTGTGGCTTGCCG
This sequence comes from Chitinophagaceae bacterium, assembly GCA_009996555.1. Lineage (GTDB taxonomy): Bacteria > Bacteroidota > Bacteroidia > Chitinophagales > Chitinophagaceae > Lacibacter. Next base: position 6,351 of record JAACZX010000088.1, read on the forward strand.
CCATTCAGCCATTCTTTTTCATCGCCACCAATCCCGTGTAATAAATACAGTACCGGATATTTTTTCTTTTTCGAAAAACCGGGCGGTGTGTACACCAGTGCTCTTCTGTTTGCGCCGACTGTTTTTGAATTGTAAGTGATCGTATCTATTTTTCCTTTTGCAATTTCTGTGCGTACTTCCTCAAATCCTTTCGGCATCTGCTTCAGTATTTCCTGTGACTGTACCTGTACTAATGAAAAAAGAAGAACAACTGCACTGATTAGTTTTTTTATCATGATCGAAATTTATCTGCGTTTAATGAACAGGTTTTATAATTTGGTATTTGCCGCTTAAATGCAGCAAGCTGAATAAATACAATAAGCCATCGTAGTATGGATCGAAATAACCATCTTCATACGGTTCCAGTTTTGCATTCCACAATGCATGTACAAAATCGTAACGGTTATTTTCTGAATAGATCATTTCTGTTGTTGCCAATGTGGATACAAGTCCGAGTGAGTGACGCAGTTTTTTGAAACCGCCTGCCTGTAAAATGGAGTCAGGTCTTGTACCATCCATGTTAAACTGATCTTCAAAACTGTTAATGCCTTTGGAACGGAAGAAAGCCTGAATACGTTTTGCGTAATCCAATTGCCAGGCTGCGTCTTTCCTGTACCATGCATAATCCATGGCAATATTCATCGGCACACGCCACGAATCGTAACGGAATGCAACGGGAATCCACCTTGTGTTATGTGGCGCTCCGCTGAACTCGCTGTAATCAGGATTCAACCCCGTAACCGGGTGACAGGCCCTGTGCAAATACGCCCTGGATGTATCTGCACATTCTTTATAAAAATCTTCGTGACCGTCTTTTGCATACAGTGCCCACACTTCCATAAAGGAAGGAAGATGATAAGAAGGATCTGTCCAGGTGTAGCCGTTGCCTTCAGGAACAAAACTGATCTGCTTGTGTTCTTTGTTGATAACATGAAAAATATTTCCCGTACCATCTTTCTTCCACATGGCATCTAAAATTCTGCGTGCTTCACCATAATAATTGATGCCGGTATTATTGCCCCATTTGTTGGCGGCAAAAAGCAGGCTTGTAACAAAATACAATTCACCATCTGATGCAGAGCCTTGCGAATTGCGTTTGAGTGTTTGCGGATTGATGCTCCATGCAAAGTAGGCTTCTCTGGGCCCTTCCTGGTGTTGCGTATATTTTTTTGTCCAGCGCCAGATCCTGTCGAACACTTCTTTCTTATTCATCTGCACAGCCACCATCATGCCATACGAAAGTCCTTCGCTTCTTGCATCATGATTTTTTAAATCAGATACATAGCCCATCGTATCACCCACGTTGAAATAAATTCCCTGCGGACTTTCAAACAGATCATGGTATGCTTTTTCAACCTTCGCATCAATGTCTGCCTGCTTATACCCGGCTTCTTTAAAAACATTTCTGTATGCAGGTGTTGTATTCTTTTGTTTACTCTTGGTTGATTGTGCATCTGCATGTGCAAACGAACACAGCAACTGCAATGCAGTTGCTGATAAAATCAGAAGGAAGCGGTGACTTTGTTTTACTACAAGAAGATTATTCATTGATCGTTGCTGTCTTATTTAAAAAGAGATGGCGCCATTTCGTATAAACTTCTGCGCCAGCTTTGAAATTCATGTGCTGTACCCGGAGAAACATAAGTAGCCACTTTATAACCTGCAGCTTTTAAATCGGCTTCAACTTTAGGCAATCCTTCAGCACCACGTGTTTCTTTACTTCCATAAGAAATGAAAACAAATTTGGGCTTCATTTTACCTTCCAGTTGTGCAGGTGTATAATTACCACCACTCAACAATCCCCAATAACCAAAAACTTCCGGTTTAGCTAGTGTGATGGTGTGCGTTTCAAAACCACCCATTGATAAACCTGCCATCGCCCTGT
>JAACZX010000089.1 GCA_009996555.1 Chitinophagaceae bacterium
CATTATTGGCGTGTTTGTGGCAGCCGATGGTTTGCTGTTCTACTTCTTCTGGGAGCTTGCGTTGATCCCTGTTTACTTCCTGTGCAGCAAATGGGGCGGCGAAAAACGCATTGCAGTTACATTCAAATTCTTCATTTATACATTCATCGGTTCATTGCTGATGTTGGTTGGGTTACTGTACATGTACTATCAAACCAAAGATGCATCTTTTGCAATGGAATCGCTGTATGCGGTAAATCTTACAGGAGGTGAAGAGACCTGGTTGTTCTGGTTATTCTTTATTGCATTTGCCATCAAGATGCCGGTATTTCCGTTCCACACCTGGCAGCCCGATGCATACGAGCAATCACCAACTGCAGTAACCATGGTGTTAAGTGCATTAATGGTGAAGATGGGTTTGTTTGCAGTAGTACGTTGGTTATTACCATTGTTCCCCGAAGCGGCTGTTGAATTTGATAATATCGTTATTGGATTAAGTGTCATTGGCATGGTGTATGCCAGCATTATTGCCATGCAGCAGGATGACATTAAACGCCTGATTGCTTATTCTTCTATTGCACACATTGGTTTAATGAGTGCGGCCTTATTTGTAAATAACGAAAGTGGTTTGCAGGGTGCCATTATCCAGTTCTTCAGTCATGGTGTGAATGTGTTGGGTATGTGGATTGTGGTTGAACTCATCGAACGCAGATTTGGTACCCGCAAAATGAGTGAACTGGGCGGGCTTGCACAAAAAGCACCGGTATTAACCATTTTGCTGGTGATTGTTTCATTGGCAAATGTGGCGTTGCCGCTTACCAATGCATTCATCGGCGAGTTCTTAATGTTCAATGGCTTGTTTAAATTCAACGTGTGGTACGCTGCTGTGGGTGGCTTAAGCATCATCCTTAGTGCGATCTATACTTTGCGTATGATCCAGAAGGTATTTTATGGCGATGAAAACAGCTTAACTGCTTCCAACGCCGATATCAGTTTTGTAGAGAAAGCAGCATTGGCGGTAATTGTGGCAGCCATTTTTGTGATGGGTGTGTATCCTTCTCCGGTGTTGAACTTAACAAAGGATACGGCAACTTTTATACTGGGAATCTTTCAATAAACTTTTTAACACAGTACGATGAACCTGATTTTATTTTCGGCGATTTGGGGTGTGGTGATGATGTTCAGCGGTATTTTCCTGAACAGCAAATCGGCGGCCAAAACTGTAGCGCTTATTGGTACAGTTGTTTTATTAGTGGGGAATATTTTTGATCTCAGTGGAAAAATGCTCATCAACAGCAACTTCAACGGTATGCTGCAGTATGAACGTTTTGGCTTGTTATTCTTAACAGTACTGGTGCTTGCACTCATCATTTATATTTTGCTGAACGGCAAAGCAATTGAAGCAGTAGGCAAGCATCCGTTCGAATATTTTGCACTTATCTTTTTTATCATGAGTGGTGCAGGTCTTGTAGCATTGTTCAACAACCTGCTGATCCTTTTCATTGGTATTGAAATAGTATCGATTCCGTTATACATTTTAACTGCAGCAGATAAACGAAATTTAAAGAGTAACGAAGCAGCATTGAAGTATTTCCTGATGGGTTCTTTCTCAACAGGTATCATGCTCATGGGTATTGCGTTTCTGTATGGCGCAGCCGGATCGTTTCAGTTAGAGCGTTTGAGCATGGTTGCAACAGAAGGTACATCTGTGTTTGTTGTGATCGGTATCCTGATGGTGATGGTGGCATTGGCATTTAAAGTGTCCGCAGCGCCGTTTCATTTCTGGACACCCGATGTGTATGACGGAGCCCCCACAGTGTTCACTTCATTTATGGCTACCATTGTAAAGGCAGCAATATTCATTGGTTTCCTGAACCTGTTCATTAATGCATTTGCAGGCAAAGCAGAAAGCTGGAAACTCACGGTTGCAATTATAACGGCACTTACATTGTTCATTGGAAACGTTACAGCAGTATATCAACAAAGCGTAAAGCGTATGCTGGCCTATTCAAGTATTGCCCAGGCAGGCTTTATGATGTTTGCTGTATTTGCCATCAACGATATGTCGAAACAAGGCTTGCTGCTTTATGCGGCTGCCTATTGTTTTGCTACCATTGGCATTTTTGCAGTACTGGTACGCATGAAAGATTATACGTTTGACGGGTTTAACGGCCTGGCAAAAAAGCAACCGCTTGTAGCATTGGTGCTAACGGTTTGTTTGTTATCGCTGGCGGGTATTCCGCTCACGGCAGGCTTCTTTGCAAAGTATTATGTGCTGGCAGCAGCGGTTAAAACAGGTTCTTACCTCTGGCTGGTGATCTTTGCAGTGGTGATGGCTGCAGTGAGTGTGTACTATTATTTCCGTGTAATACAGGCCATGTATTTCAAAGAAGGAGAAGCACAGGAAATTGAAGTAACAGCTCCGTTTAAGGGCTTGCTTGTGGTTGTAGCAGCAGTTGTAGTGATCTTAGGTGTTTATCCGAGATTATTAACTGATATGCTTTTTATGTTCTGATGTAAATAATTCCCGATCATATTTTGCAAACCCCGGAACTTCCGGGGTTTGCCGTTTATAGAAAGGGCTTGTAAATAACGGCAGCTTTCTTAATTTCGGGGTACTGCAGTACAGCTTCCGCAACTGTTGCAGCAAAACATTATGACATTCTCCGACATCTTATCATTGGCATGGCGCACTACACGTTCTAATAAGTTACGTACAGGAATTACTGTGTCAATTATTGCATTTGGCATCATGGCGCTCATCGGCATCATTACCGCTATTGAGGCAATGAACCAAAGCCTTTATGAGAACTTCTCTATTCTTGGTGCAAACTCCTTCAGCATAAGATTTAAAGAACGGAATATCCGTTTTGGCGGAGGCTCAAACAGTAATCTTACCCGCACAAAAAAAGGAAGCAAACAGCGCAATTCCAATCTCGATCGCTTTATTACGTTTGATGAAGCAAGACAGTTTAAAGATCAGTTTGGTTTTCCGGCAACAGTAAGCATATCAAAATTTGCGAGCGGCAATTCCACGGTGTTTTTTGAAAACGAAAAAACAAACCCAAATGTGAGGGTGATTGGTGGCGATGAAAATTATTTGATCAACAGCGGCTATACATTAGAGCAAGGGCGTGATTTTAATAAACTTGATGTAGAGAGCGGACGTAATGTGGTGATCATTGGCAGTGATCTTGTACGCAAATTGTTCAAAGGCCGCTCGGCTTATGCAATAGGTAAACTCATCCGCATTGGTAATAACCGCTACCGCATTATTGGTGTATTGAAAGAAAGAGGCGCCAGCTCATTTCTTTCGTTAGACAATTTATGCCTGATTACTTATAACAATGTACGAAGGGTGTTCAGCAGTTCGGGCAGTTACAATATCACAATAAGGGCAAATGAGTTTTCGCAAATGGATGCAGCCGTGGGAGAGGCAACGGGTGTATTCCGCCAGGCACGCCGGTTGAGTATTAAAGACGTTGATAATTTTTATGTTGACCGAAGTGACAGTATTGTGGAGATGTTTAAAAACACACTTCGTTATGTACGCTGGGCAGCATTGGTGATTGGTGCCATTACATTGCTTGGCGCTGCTATTGGTTTAACCAATATTATGCTTGTGGCTGTAAGCGAACGTACGAGAGAAATTGGCCTTGCCAAATCAATCGGTGCAAAGAGCAGCAGTATCCGCACGCAGTTTTTGTGGGAGAGTATCCTTATCAGTTTACTTGGTGCATTCTTTGGAATTGTACTCGGCATCCTTGTGGGAAATCTTGCTGCGATCTTCTTTAAAACAGGATTTGTTGTGCCGTGGTTATGGGCATTGATCGGTACCATAATCTGTTTCTTTACTGGATTGCTTGCAGGTCTTTACCCGGCAAGTAAAGCTGCAAAACTTGATCCTATTACTGCATTGCGATACGAGTAAAAATATTTTACGGAAGTAGAAATGATAAATTTTTAAAAGGAGGCCATCGGCCTCTTTTTATTTTAAGAAAACTGCAATAGTTCAAAGGCAGGCTTGTTGTTAACTTGGTAAGTATAAATTCATTTACCAGCAGGCATTTGTATGAAAAATTTCACAACAGGATTTGCCAAAATGAAATTGATGGTCTTTACATTTCTGATGCTCACAAACGGGACAGTAATGGCAAAAGAAAAACAGTCAAACGCAAACGTGCATTTTCTTTTTATTGATTGGCAGGATAATAAAAACCTGTTAGTGCTGGGGCACATAAACGAAAAAGGAGGAAGGGTGACAGATATTTCGTGTACTCCGGAAGAATTAAAAGATGAGCAGTTAAATAGATGGTTAAAAGGGAGTAGTGCTGTTCTTTTGTTTCACTGTATGTGGGGCCAGCAACCGCTGTTTCATAAGCTGAAATATCTGAACACTTTTAAAGAAGTATTGCCATCATCAAATACTCAAGACATAGCGGTGATCTCTTTTTTATGGCATGCGGGTGGGCTTAACTATAAAGAAAACTGGAACCGTTCGTTTTACAAGGGTAACAAATTGACTGCTGTAGTGAAACGGGTCAATACATTTTATAATGCAAATACAACAGTCTTTTGTCATTCAATGGGCAGCAGGTTTTTTGAAGGTGTTTTAAATGATGCAGCAATGTCCTTTGAACGGGTGATTTTGTTTTCATCTGATATCAGTTCCGATACGATCGATCCGGCATTTCAGTCAATCGCCAGATCAACTGAAAGCATAAGTGTTTTCCGGCATCAGAAAGACAGGGTATTGCTTCTTTCTTCATACATACATCGTAACAGGCGAATGGGAAGAACCGGGCCGGAATATCCAAATGAAACAATCACGGTTTATGATATGACAAATCATATAGCCGGATTTCAAAATCATGCACATGTAAATAAACGCTGGGCGAAAGAGCAGTTAAAAAGGATCTTCTTACAGTGAATTAACGGAATAAAAAAACCTCTGCCTGGCAGAGGTTTTTTTATCAAATTCAAAACGATTATTTCTTTTCCAGAATTTCTGTGATACGATCACTCAGATCCTGCAAGTGAAGTTTCGTCATGTTATCGGTTGTTAAAGGCAATGCAGCTTTAATATCGTTACGCAGTGTACGTAATGTTCCTTTCAGGATCGAATACGCATCTGTGTTCTTTACGTTCAGCGAAGGCGATACCTGGAAGCTGATGCTAATACCACCGCCCAATGTAAGTGGTGATGCACCACCGGGTAATAATGAAATGATGCGTTCAACAAACATCTTCTGCAGGTTACGGCGGTAAACATCTGTTGCTTTACGGTTATACACTTCACTGAAAATACCACGACGAAGATCATCCATTACTTCTGTTGCTTTGTAAGCATTGTTGCCTAATGCAGCTTCCGCAGCAAACAGTTTGGTCATAGTTGATGAACTTACAATACGGTTGAGGATAGCTTCCTGCCTGATGCCGATGATCGTTTGCGGATTGATACCGGTGCGGCTGAAGATATCATTATTGATCAACCATGTTGGAGTAGTGAACAGTTGCTGATTCAGGAATGTCATTGCTTCTTTCTGTACAGATTTAGGCGTAAACTCATATACCGCTCCATCCTGTTCGGTCATCTTCGGTGTTTCATAAATACCACCAATGTTTTTTGCAACATGACCCATATAACGGCCAAACTGTGTTTGTACCTGGTTGTACATTTCATCTAAGCCATCATAGCTTTCGTTTGGTTGTTTGGTCCAGTTCATCAGATTAGGTACAATACGCTGGAGGTTTTTGATACCGTAAGCACTTGCTTTCATTGCATCGTTACCTAAGTCTTCGTTTTGTGAACGTGGATCATCAGGGTTTGTTTCTGTACCAAACCATAAACGCTTATTTTTTAAACGTTCAGTAGTCATTTTTTGCAATACAGGAACTTCTGCTTCTGCAGTTTTGTAATCAGGCATCCAGCGATAGCCCCATTCAATTGCCCATTTGTCATAATCACCAATGCGTGGAAATAAACCAAGGCGTGAGATATTATCTTCCGGCTGAGCTACGTAGTTGAAACGTGCATAGTCCATAATAGAAGGCGTGTGGCCGTTTGCTTCAACCCATGCTTTGTTACGAAGACTGTCAACAGGAACTGTAGAAGAAGAACCGTAGTTATGACGAAGGCCAAGTGTATGACCAACTTCGTGTGATGATACAAAACGGATGAGCTGACCCATCAGTTCATCTTCAAAGATCATTTTGCGTGAGCCGGGATCAACAGCTGCAGTTTGAATAAAATACCAATTGCGTAAAAGGCTCATTACATTATGATACCAGTTGATGTGGCTTTCAAGAATTTGTCCGCTGCGTGGATCGTGAACGTTAGGGCCACTTGCATTCGCCACTTCACTTGGTTTGTAAACGATAGCGCTGAAACGTGCATCTTCCAAACTCCAGGTACTGTCTTCCTGCGGAGTGGGGGCTAACTTACCAATGATGGCATTTTTGAAACCTGCTTTTTCAAAAGCAGCCTGCCAGTCGTTTACACCATCAATGAGGTATTTCACCCATTTCTTTGGAGTTGCAGGATCAATGTAATAGATGATCGGGTTTTTAGGTTCAACCAATTCACCACGTTTGTATTTTTCAATATCCTCATCTTTTGGTTCCAGTTTCCAGCGAACAGCCATTTGAATTTCTTTTACACCTTGTGGGTTCGCATCAAAGTCGGTATAACGACGGGTGAAGTAACCAACACGAGGATCAAAATATCTTGGCTTAGCCGGAGTTTTTGGTAACAATAAAATAGAACTGTTCAGTTCCAGTGTAAAGTTGCCGCTTCTGCCAGCTGCTGCAAACGGATTTGCCTGCACACCGGGAGCTGCACCACGGGTATACGTTTTAACCGTTTTTACTTCAATATTAATCGGGTACGATTTAATAGTGTTGATATATGATTTGTCGGGTTGAATTGCACCTAACTGCAGGCTCGATTTTGAACCCGGGTTAAAGAACAATACATCATTATCGCCCGATACAAAATCAGTCATATCAATCACTGTAGAACGGGTGTTAGTAACCGAATCTCTGCCAAATGCGCTAACGTTAAACGTTTGCATGATTGGCTGAATGTTTGAGTTAACCACGGCTTTGTACATACCACTTTCATCGGTACCACGTTGGTCGAAAGAAACTCTTCTCAGAAAAATTCTGTTGTTGGGTCCTTTTTCAAAACGGATCACATTGTTGTTAACAATGTCGCCGGCATAACCGGAAAAGCCATTGCTGAGTCCGGCAGCAGATTTGGAAATACGTGTTACCACAAGAATATCCCTGTTCAATAAGGAATCGGGTAATTCAAAATACCATTTGTCATCAAGGAAATGCACCTTGAATAAACCTTCATCAGTTTTAGCCTTGTCAGTAATTACATCTTTGTAAGGCTTGGGTGCTGTACGTTGTGCCGAAGGCATGCCGGTTGGCATTTGCACTGGTGCCCCACCTGTTACCGGGGTTGTACCGCCCGGGCGGTTTTGGCCCACTGCCGCTGTTAAGCATCCTGCCAGCAGCAATGAAGCTAGAGTTACATTTTTCATCATACTTTTAATTGGTTTAAAAAATCGTTTGAAGTTAAAGGGATTACCCAGAACAGCAGAAATACAAAATGGGAACGGAAATAGAGAGGTACGAATGGACAATTGTGATAAACGGCACAAACGATTGTTGTGCAAACACAAAAAATTAAAATGGCCGGAAGTTGGTGAAAATAAATATTTCCCTAACTTGTGCCACCCACTAAGCGGGGTTGGTTTGATTTGTTGAAAAGGAAATTTCATAGAATTGTACCACTATTAAACAATTAAAACTTACTTAATTAAAAACCAAAAAATCAATTGTCATGGCTGAAACTAAACCAACGGCAGCAAAGGCTGCAACTTCAGGTCAAGCAAAGCAGAGCAGCAACATTATCTCTTGGGTTGCCCCCATCGTGTGTCTTATTGCAGGTTATTTTATTTGGCGTCTTATCTTAGGTAACCCGAGTGGTTTTGAAAAGCCCGGTGAAGGTTGGTTCTGGCCAAAGCATCATGGTCCAAAGGGAGACTTGAATAAGATCTACGAAGGTGGTATCATCGTTCCTTTCCTTATTGGCTTGTTCCTGATGGTAATTGTATTCTCTATTGAGCGTTTCCTCACTATCAGCAAAGCAATGGGCGCTGGTAATGCTACTGATTTCATCCGCAAAGTGCAATACCACCTTGCTAATAAAAATATCGACGCTGCATTGGCAGAATGCGATAAGCAAAAAGGTTCTGTTGCAAAC
>JAACZX010000090.1 GCA_009996555.1 Chitinophagaceae bacterium
ATGGAGGCTTTTATGTTGGGGATAACAATAAAACCATTCCAAATACAAATGGTGTGCGTAATGATATTGTTGATGCCTTAAAGAAACTGAAAGTACCCAATCTTCGCTGGCCCGGAGGTTGTTTTGCGGATACGTATCATTGGAAAGATGGTGTGGGGCCCAAAGCCAATCGCCCTGCTATTGTAAACCGCTGGTGGGGTGGCGTTACCGAAGACAACAGCTTTGGTACGCATGATTTTTTAAACATGTGTGAGTTAATTGGCGCTGAGCCTTACCTCGCCGGAAATGTTGGAAGCGGCACTGTACAGGAACTTTCGGATTGGGTACAATATGTAAATGGTAAACCCAATACAAGTCCCATGACTACATGGCGTGTAAAGAATGGTCGTGAAACCCCTTGGAATGTAAACATCTGGGGAGTAGGAAATGAAGCGTGGGGTTGTGGCGGAAACATGAAGCCGGAGTATTATGCAAATATTTACAGACAATATGCAACATATATGTCTGACTTTGAAGATGAGTCGAAAAAATTCAGAATAGCATCAGGTGCAAACGGGAATGATTATAACTGGACAGAAGTATTGATGCGTGATATACCACATAACATGATGGAAGGTGTGGCTTTACATCATTACACAACAGTCAAGTGGACTGAAAAAGGTTCGGCTACAGATTACAACGAGCAGCAATATTTTGCTACCATGAAATCGGCGTTGATGATGGAAGAACTGGTAACACGCCACAGTACCATCATGGATAAATATGATCCCAAAAAACGTGTGGCATTGGTTGTTGATGAATGGGGCGGATGGTATAATGTGGAGCCCGGCACAAATCCCGGTTTCCTGTTTCAACAGAATACCATCAGGGATGCTATGATTGCAGGTCTTACATTAAACATCTTTAATAACCATGCTGATCGTGTACGCATGGCTAATCTTGCACAAACGGTGAATGTATTGCAGGCTGTTATTCTTACCAATAATGAAAAAATGCTGCTTACGCCAACGTATCATGTAATGGAAATGTACAACGTACACCAGGATGCTACGTTGATACCTGTTTCAGTGCAAACAGCGGACTATGTTTTTGGTAACGAAAAACTGCCGGCTGTTTCCGTTTCTGCATCTAAAAACGCAGCAGGTGCCACCAACATTTCATTGGTGAATATTGATGCATCAAAAGCACAAACTATTAAGATCGATCTGCGTGGTGCAAAATATGCAAGTGTAAACGGGCGCATCCTCACTTCAAAAAAACTACAGGATTACAACTCATTTGAACAACCAACAAAAATTCAACCGGCAGCTTTTACAGGTGCAAAACTTTCAAACAATACGTTGGAAGTACAGTTGCCTCCTTTTTCAGTAGTGGTATTAACGCTTAAATAAAAAGAACACGAAAAGAAGATGAAGAAATATATCGTTCTTATCATTACTACTGTTGCTGTTTTGTGTTCGTCGGCACAGGAAAAGAAAACATTTGTCATCAAAGCAAACCAACCTGCTGCAACAGTGCAGCCTGCTATGTGGGGTGTATTCTTTGAGGATATTAATCTTGGTGCCGATGGCGGTATCTATGCCGAGCTGATCAAAAACCGTTGAATTTGCAAAACCACTGATGGGGTGGAAGGTAGAGCAGAAACCATTTGTTGAAGGTGCTGTTACCGTACTCAACAGGCAGGGTGCCAATTTACCCAACCCACGGTTTTTGCGTGTTGAGTTAAACAATGCAACAAAGGAAAAACTCAGCTTCACCAACGAAGGTTTCCGGGGCATGGGTATCAAGAAAGATCTGCGTTACGATTTTTCAGTAATGATCCGCACTGCCGGAAATATGAAACTTCACCTGGAATTGCTCAACAGCAAGAGCCAGATCATTGGCGAATCAGTTGTTGATGTAACAGCAACAGGTGATGCGTGGAAAAAACTATCGAAGAGTTTTCAATCAACCGATACTGCACAAAAAGGACAGTTCAGGATTTGGTTTGAAGGAACAGGTACGGTTGATCTTGATATGATCTCACTTTTTCCTGAAGACACCTGGAAGAAAAGACCCGGCGGCATGCGTGCTGATATGATACAGCTGCTGGCTGATATGAAGCCCGGCTTTATCCGTTTCCCCGGCGGTTGTATTGTGGAAGGCATAGATCTTGCAAACCGTTACCAGTGGAAAAAAACAATTGGCCCGGTGGAAGACCGTCAGCTCATCATGAACCGCTGGAACGTAGAGTTTCCACATCGCTCAACACCGGATTACTATCAAACATTTGGTTTAGGTTTCTTTGAATATTTCCAGTTGTGTGAAGATATTGGTGCAGAAGCATTGCCTATTCTCAACTGTGGTATGGCCTGCCAGTTCAATACTGCGGAGTTAGTTCCGCTTGATCAACTCGATCCGTATGTGCAGGATGCACTTGACCTGGTTGAGTTTGCAAACGGTGATGTAACAACCACCTGGGGAAAGAAACGTGCTGAGATGGGACATCCGGCACCGTTCAATTTAAAGATGATGGGTATTGGTAATGAAAACTGGGGCCCGCAATATCTTGAACGCTTAAAGATTTTTCAAAAAGCCTTTAAAGAAAAATATCCCGACATTAAACTGATAACAAGTTCGGGTACTGCTCCCGATGGTGACCGTTTTGATTTGCTCAATACGGAGTTGCGTAAAATGAACGTGGAGTTTGTGGATGAACATTATTACCGCAGCCCGGATTGGTTCCTCAAAAACGCACGCCGCTACGATCATTATCCACGTACAGGTTCAAAAGTATTTGCAGGTGAATATGCATCGCATGTAGATAAAACAAATGGCACACAACGTAACACATTGCTGGCAGCCATCAGCGAAGCTGCATTTATGACCGGGCTTGAACGCAATGCCGATGTGGTGGAGATGGCATCATACGCTCCGTTGTTTGCACATGTTGATGGATGGCAATGGGCACCCGATCTTATTTGGGTAGACAATGTGCGTTCATACGGTACACCTAATTATTATGTACAGAAATTATTTGCGCTCAACAAAGGATCAAGAGTTGTTCCGCTTACACTTAACAACGATGTGGTTGCGGGGCAGGATAGCTTGTATGCATCATCTGTTATTGATGCAGCCACAAATGAACTCATCATTAAGATCGTAAATGCTTCTGCTAAACCGCAGGTGAATGTATTATCGGTTGAGGGTGTAAAGAAATTAGCAACACAGGGAAAACTATCTGTGCTGCAGGGTAACAATCTTTCTATTGTTAATTCAATTGAACAGCCGCAACAGCTATTTCCGGTTGAAACAACCATGAACATAAAAGGGAAGAAAATAGAATTTACTGCTGCTCCTTATTCCTTCTCTGTGTTAAGAATAAAAATGCAGTGATTTTCAAAAAAACAATATTAACTATACAATTTAAAACTGTATGAATCATTTCAAAAAACTCTTATTGATGACAACAATTACAACTGCTGCACTCACATCATGCGGCGATAACACAGAAAAAAAATCAGATGAGCCTCCAACACAAAAGGTAACAAAAGTTGCCTGGGGCGAAGCTGATGGCAAACCTGTTGATCTTTATACATTGACCAATGCAAATGGTGTGCAGGTTAAGATCACCACTTATGGTGGCATTGTTACATCGTGGATTACGCCTGATAAAGCCGGTAACAAAAGCAGCGTTGTGTTGGGTTTTGACAGCCTGAGTGGCTACTTAACACCGCCTCCTTACTTTGGAGCTATCATTGGCCGTTATGGAAACCGTATTGCAAAAGGAACGTTTAAAATTGATACTGCTACTTATAAACTTGCCACCAACAATGGTGCAAATCATTTACATGGCGGCAACAAAGGTTATGATAAAGTAGTGTGGGATGCAAAACCTGCTGACAGTACTGCATCATTAACATTAACCTACTTAAGTAAAGATGGTGAAGAAGGTTATCCCGGTAATCTCAACATCACTGTTGTTTATACATTAACGGATGATAATGAATTGCTGATTGATTACACAGCAGATACTGATAAAACAACTGTTGTGAATTTAACAAACCACAGCTATTTCAATTTAACAGGTGATGTAAACAACACCATTCTTGATCATCAGCTGCAGATCAATGCAGACAAGTATACGCCGGTTGATGCAGGTTTAATTCCAACTGGTGAATTGAAAGATGTGAAAGGAACTCCGTTTGATTTCTTACAACCACACAAAATTGGTGAGCGCATTGCAGCTGTTGACGGTGGTTATGATCACAACTTTGTGTTGAACCGTAAAGGAAGCGATCTTGAACTGGTTGCTACTTTGAGTGATTCAGTTAGTGGCCGTAAGCTGGAAGTATTCACAACTGAACCGGGCTTACAATTCTATTCAGGTAATTTCCTTGATGGTACACTTAAAACAAGCGATGGTAAATCAATCAATCTGCGTACTGGTCTTTGCTTGGAAACACAGCATTTTCCTGATTCACCAAATCAACCAGCATTTCCTTCTACCTTATTAAAACCAGGTGAAAAATATCATACCGTAACCAAGTACAAAATTTCCGTTAATTGATTTTATAAGTGAACTATGAGTAGTGAAGCGTCTTATGTGATTGGAGTTGACTACGGATCAGATTCCGTACGTACCATTATTGTGAACACAGCGAATGGTGAAGAACTTGCTTCATCAGTGTTTTATTATCCACGCTGGAAAAAGCAGTTGTACTGCAACATGAACGAAAACCAGTTTCGTCAGCACCCATTGGATTATGTTGAAGGGCTGGAAGCAACTATTAAAGAATGTGTGACGAAAGTTGGCCCTGCTGTTGCTGCAAACATTAAAGCATTGAGTGTTGATACAACCGGTTCAACACCTGTGGCTGTTGATAAAACAGGAACACCACTTGCATTGACCCCGGGCTTCGAAGAAAACCCCAACGCCATGTTTGTGTTGTGGAAAGATCATACTGGAGTAGGTGAGGCAGCAGAGATCAATGCTCATGCAGAAAAGTTTGATACAAACTACCTGCAATTCGTTGGTGGTATTTATTCCAGCGAATGGTTCTGGGCAAAACTGTTGCGTGTATTACGTGCCGATGAAAAAGTAAGAAGCACTATCTATTCATTTGTTGAACATTGCGACTGGATTCCTTTCTTATTATCCGGTGGAACTGATGTACACAACATGAAGCGTGGTGTTTGTTCAGCAGGTCATAAAATATTGTGGGCAAAAGAGTGGGGTGGTCTTCCTCCCAATGAATTCTTTGCAACATTGGATCCATTGCTTGATGGTTTTACTGATCGCTTATTCAAAGACACATACGCTG
Source organism: Chitinophagaceae bacterium (assembly GCA_009996555.1). Classification (GTDB taxonomy): domain Bacteria; phylum Bacteroidota; class Bacteroidia; order Chitinophagales; family Chitinophagaceae; genus Lacibacter. The sequence continues at coordinate 5,304 of JAACZX010000090.1, forward strand.
CTGATCAATCTGTAGGTACGATCACGAAAGAATGGGCTGCACGTTTAGGTTTACCTGAAACAACAGTGATTGGTGTGGGTGCTTACGATGCACACATGGGTGCAGTGGGTGGACAAATTGAGCCATACTATTTAAGTAAAGTAATGGGTACCTCCACATGCGATATGATGGTGGCACCTGTTGAAGATGTGGAAGGCAAACTCATTAAAGGCATTTGCGGACAAGTGCCCGGTTCTGTTATTCCAAATATGATCGGCTTGGAAGCTGGTCAATCTGCATTTGGTGATGCGTATGCATGGTACAAGCGCTTACTCACATGGCCTTTGCAACAAATACTTGCTCAATCAACATTGATTGATGATGCAACAAAAGCAAAACTCATTGCTGAAACAGAAGATGCCATCATTCCTCAACTAAGCAAGCTTGCTGAACAGTTAGAACCAGATGAACACAGCGAACTGGCTGTTGATTGGTTTAACGGAAGAAGAACGCCCGATGCAAATCAATTGCTCACTGCATCAGTTACCGGTCTTGATCTTGGTACCGATGCAGTGCGTTTATTCCGTGCCGTGGTGGAAGCAACCTGCTTTGGTGCGAAAGCCATTGTTGAACGTTTTGTTGAGCAAGGTATTCCGGTAAAAGGATTGATCGGTCTGGGTGGTGTGGCCAAAAAATCACCGTTCATTATGCAAATGATGGCTGACGTGATGAACATGCCGATCAAAATTCATAAGAGTGAACAAACCTGCGCATTGGGTGCTGCTATGTTTGCTGCAACTGTTGGCGGCGTTTATAGCAAAGTGGAAGATGCGATGCAGACTATGGGACAGGGCTTTGATGCTGAGTATCATCCCAATCCTGATCGTGTAGCGGTTTACCAGCACCGTTATGAAAAGTATAAAGCGGTGGGTGCATTTATGGAGGAGCAAACAAAAAAAGCAACTGAGGTACTCGTTTAAAAAACAATTTGCCACGAAGACACAAAGTCACAAAGGAAAGAAGAAAAGGAAGCTGTCTTCATTGTGCTCCTTAGAGCCTTAGCGTCTTAGTGGCAACAAACATAATAATATGAGTAAGTATAGTCACATACAGGAAGAAGCATACGAAGCAAATATGCAGTTGCCCAAATTAGGGTTGGTGCTGTTTACATTCGGTAACGTTAGTGCAGTGGACAGAAGTCTGGGTGTATTCGCCATTAAACCAAGTGGTGTGCCGTACGAAGATCTAAGCCCCGATAAAATGGTGATCGTTGATTTTGATGCCAATACGGTTGAAGGAACTTATCGTCCTTCATCCGATACAAAAACACATGCTGTATTGTACAAGCATTGGGAAAAGATCGGTGGTATTGTTCATACCCATTCAACTTATGCAACCGCATGGGCACAATCGCAACGTGATATTCCCATCTTTGGTACAACACATGCCGATTACAATACGGTTGATATCCCCTGTGCAGCTCCCATGAGCGATGACATGATCAAAGGCAATTACGAATACGAAACAGGTTTTCAAATCCTCAACTGCTTTAAAGACCGTGGACTGAGTTATGAAGAAGTGGAAATGATCCTGGTGGGTAATCATGCTCCATTCACGTGGGGCAAGAATGCAAACAAGGCTGTACACAACAGTGCCGTGCTGGAGTTTATTGCACAAACATCGTTGCTTACTGAGCAGATCAATCCTGATGCACAAAGGTTAAAAGATTCTATCCGTCAAAAACATTATGAACGTAAACACGGGCCCGATAGCTATTACGGGCAATAACCCCCAGCCCCTAAAGGGGAGTATAGTGCCGAACGTACAAGGGAGTTACCCGCCTTCGCTAACGTTACGGACGGGCAAGGAAAACAAAAGCTAAATAGTAATTCTAAAAGCTAAGTACATAAAAAATAAAATATGAGTTTACCAAATCTAAAAACATTTGAAGTATGGTTCGTTACAGGCAGCCAGGACCTGTACGGTGAAGAAACATTAAAACAAGTAGCTGCACACTCGCAGGAAATTGCATCGGCACTCAATGCAGCATCGGTAATACCGGTAAACGTGGTATTTAAGCCAACAGTTAAATCAAGCGAAGAGATCTATGCTGTTTGTTCAGAAGCAAATTATGCAAAGAACTGTATCGGCATTATTACATGGATGCATACCTTCTCTCCTGCAAAAATGTGGATCAGAGGCTTGGGCATTCTCAACAAACCATTGCTTCATCTGCATACACAATTCAACCGTGATATTCCATGGAGTGAAATTGATATGGATTTCATGAACCTGAACCAGAGTGCGCATGGTGACAGAGAGTTTGGTTTCATTACGAGCCGTATAAAGTTGAAACGTAAAGTAGTGGTTGGGCATTGGCAAGACCCTGTTGTGCACGAACGCATTAATGTGTGGGCAAGGGCTGCAGCAGGCTGGAACGATTCACAAGGTGCACGCATTGTTCGCTTTGGTGACAACATGCGTTATGTGGCCGTAACTGATGGAGACAAAGTGGAAGCCGAAATGAAATTTGGTTACAGTGTAAACACACATGGTATTGGCGACCTGGTAAAAGTGATCAATGAAGTGAGTGATGCAGATGTTGATAAACTTACTGAAGAGTATTATGATACCTATAATGTTGTTGCATCATTAAAGAAAGATGGTAAGCAATACCAATCGCTGCGTGATGCTGCAAAAATTGAACTGGGCATGTTGTACTTTCTTGAACAGGGAAATTACAAAGGCTACAGCGATACGTTTGAAGACTTGCATGGCATGAAACAATTGCCGGGCATTGCATCGCAACGTTTAATGGGCAAAGGTTATGGCTTTGCTGGTGAGGGCGATTGGAAAACCGCCGCACTTGTACGCACCATGAAAGTAATGGGCACCGGTTTAAAAGGTGGTAA
>JAACZX010000091.1 GCA_009996555.1 Chitinophagaceae bacterium
TTACTGAGCGGGGTAGTATTACATTGCTTGTAAGACAGGAGCAACGTAACGATGATGAATGTGTGCTCAGTTTCATCGTTCGTGATACAGGTATTGGTATTCCCGATGAAAGACTTGCCTCCGTTTTCGGAAACTTCGAACAGGCTGCAACAGAAACCGCAAGAAAATATGGCGGTACGGGCCTTGGGTTATCCATTACACAGCAGTTGTGCCGGTTAATGGGTGGTACTGTTCATGTAACAAGTGAACTCAATAAAGGAACTGAATTTTGTGTAACACTTCCGCTTGTTGTTGTGCATGAAAGTGCCGCAGCAACCAATGTTAAAGTGGTAGAAGATGTTTCTAAGATTGGCGAACTGGGCGGTAAAAAAATATTGGTGGCAGAAGATAATGAGATCAACCAGAAAGTGATCTTTCATGTGTTGCAACGTGCGGGCATTCATACAACTATTGTAAATAACGGAAAAGAAGCTGTTGATCTTCTTGAAACAGGTGAGCATTTTGATTTGATCATTCTCGATCTGCAGATGCCATTGATGAATGGTTTCCAGACTGCCACATACATCCGTGAAAAACTTGAATTGTCAACTCCTGTTATTGCTATGACAGCAAGTGCGCTCCGTAATGAAAAAATGCGCTGCTTTGAATTGGGGATGAATGAATATTTGACCAAGCCATTTGTACCTGCTGATCTGTATGCAGCACTCGGACGTTTTTTACTGGCACAACCATTGCAGGTAAAACAGCAACAAAAAAAACCGGTTGAAAGTGAAGCAGTTTTTTATAACCTGTCGCATTTGTATGAAATGGAGGATGCAGAATATTTTTGCGAAGTGTTGCAGCTCTTTCTTTCTACAACACCAGTCATGTTAAGCGAAATACATGAAGCTGTATTGTATGAGAACTGGGAGCAGGTGTATAAAAAAGCACATCGTTTAAAAAGCAGCCTTGGTATTTTGCAGATGAACCTGATGCTTGCCCTGGTAACAACCATTGAACAACAGGCAAAAGATGAGAAGCACATTGAGCTGATCCCGGAAGAACTGAAACGGGTAAACGAATTATTTGAACTTGTGCGGCCAATGATTGAAGCTGAGCTTGAAAAAGCTGTGCAGCTGAATAACTGAAACTATGATAACTAAAATACGAACAAATGAAAATCCTTGTAGCTGAAGACGAGCCGATCATGTTAAAAACAATAGCCCTTCGCTTGCGTAAAGATGGGTATGATGTAATTACTGTTGATAACGGGCGTGAAGCAATTGAACAGATCGACCAGCAAAATCCTGACCTCATCATTACTGATATTATGATGCCTTACTCTTCCGGTCTTGAAATTGTTGGAAAAGTAAAAGCACCCGGGCAACGGAATATTCCTGTTATTGTATTGAGTGCAATGGGGCAGGAGAATGTAGTGGTGGAAGCATTTAATCTTGGAGCTGATGATTATATAACAAAACCTTTCAGTCCAAATGAACTTTCAATGCGTGTAAAGCGTCTTGCAAAAACAGCATAGCAAAAGCAACATGTTGTTTGCTTTTGAAGCATTGCCTAATTTTATGTTTTATGCAAGTGGTTTCCCTATTCAATTATGTAACATTTTTTTTGCTGGATGCAGTTATTGATCCGGTACAACTGCTTGCAATTACGTTGGTTTTTGTTTGCATTATTGCAGGAATGCTTTTTTTTATTCTCCTTTATCTTATACGCCGTACAGGACGTAGTATGCGTCGCAGAAGTTTAAGGGAGCAATATAGTAATTGCATCAGTGAGCTTGCTGTTTGCGAAACAAATGATGAACTTCAATCTTTTCTTCAGCAACCGGAAACCTTAACAATTACAGCATTGTTGCAGCATGATGCATTTGCCCGCCGTATAATTATTACTGAGCTGCTGAAAACAGTAAAAAATATGAGTGGTAATGCTGCTGCCAACGTTTGCTGGTTTTATGAGCAGGCAGGATTGCAGCACGATTCGCTTTTTCGTTTGCAAAAAGGCGCCTGGCATGTAAAGGCAAGGGCTATCCAGGAGTTAAGTGGTCTTCGTCAGAATAAATACATCGCAAAAATTTACCGGCACACCAATAACTCCAATGAGTTGGTGCGCAACGAAGCACGTACAGCAGTGATAAAACTTACAGGTTTTGAGGGGTTGCGTTTCTTGGATGTTGCTACGTATCCGCTTACCGAATGGCAGCAGTTGTGTTTATTACACGAACTGTCTTTGCATAGTAACCGGATATTTGATGGCGTACAGCGTTGGTTGCAATCGCCCAATAGTAGTGTAACAGAGTTTGCTCTCCGCCTGGTAGAAGTATATCATCTTCATGCCTGTTATCCAAACGTGATTGATTGTTTAAAACATGCTTCCAAACCGGTGCGTAAAAAAGCAATCGCTGCATTGAAGGAAATTTATACCCCATCAGCGAATGAAATACTTGTTGAACGATTTGAGTACGAAGACGCGGATGTGCAAATACTGATCCTGCAGTTACTGCAGGAGTTTGCTACAGAAGCTGAACAGCTTTTCCTGTTGCAGCAGTTAACACATCAGCAGCAGGAAGTTAAAGTTGCTGCAGCAAGAACTGTTTATCATACACAGCCTGCTGCTGAGCAATTAATTAAACAACGGGTGAATGCAGATGAATATCCATGGACAGTGCTGCTGCCACAATTAAAACAGGAGGTGGCATTATGAACTGGCAGCAATTTCTTGTGGATCTGTTAACATGGTTTATTTTTCTTTATTCGGTTGTGTTGCTGCTGTTCTATATTTTCATTGCCTTTTATTCCATTGGTGAAACAAGACGTTACATCCGTAAAAGCAGTTTTACCGATTATTCTATTATGGCGGTGTCAGAGCATACACCATCTATCAGTATTCTTGCACCTGCGTATAATGAAGGTGCTACCATTATTGAGAATGTACGGTCGTTGTTGAACATTCACTATAATAACATGGAGGTGATTGTGCTGAATGATGGCAGCAAGGACGATTCAATGCAAAAGCTGATGGAGGCTTATCAACTTGTGGAAGTGCCTTATGTGTTTACAACTCATATTGCAACAAAACCGGTACGTGCTGTTTACCGAAGCAGCAATCCTGTATATAAAAAGTTACTGGTAGTAGATAAGCAGAATGGAGGAAAGGCCGATGCGTTGAATGTGGGTATTAACATCGCATCAAATGATATTCTTGTTTGTATTGATGTGGATTGTATTCTTGAACAGGATGCCATGTTAAAACTGATCAAACCTTTTCTTGAAGAGAAAGAAAAGCGTGTGATAGCAACAGGAGGCGTGGTGCGTATTGCCAATTCATGCGAAGTAAAAGATGGAAAGATCGTTGCTGTAAACTTGCCTGAAGATTTTATACCCAGGGTGCAGACATTAGAATACATCCGTGCATTTTTGTTGGGCAGAATGGCGTGGAGCAGGTTAAATGGTCTGTTGCTCATCTCCGGCGCATTTGGTGCATTTGATCGTGAGATAGCTATCAAAGCAGGAGGCTATGATCATAATACTGTTGGTGAAGACATGGAGTTGGTGGTGCGTATGCGCCGTTATATGGAAGAGAAGAAGATTCCTTACAAAGTGGCATACATTCCTGATCCGCTTTGCTGGACAGAAGCACCTGCAAGTTTTAAAATTCTTGGTCGCCAGCGTAACAGGTGGACAAGAGGAACCATTGAAACACTAAAGTTGCACAGGAAAATGTTCTTTAATCCTTCTTATGGTGTGTTGGGTATGTTGAGTTATCCTTATTGGTTCTTTTTTGAATTTCTTGCACCGCTGATCGAGTTTATTGGCCTTGTAGCCTTTCTTGTATTTGCTGCACTTGGATTAATGGATTTGTCATTCTTTTTTGCATTGCTCTTTTTCATCCTCAGTTTTGGTTTTCTCTATTCAGTTTTTGCAATCCTTATGGAAGTACTTACCTATAATCAATACCGTAAACGCAAAGAGATTTTCAAATTAATACTGACTGCATTTTTAGAACCGTTTATTTTTCATCCCTTTGTTGTATGGAGTGCTGTGCGTGGAAATATTGATCTGTTGCGTAAGAAAAAATCATGGGGCGAAATGACAAGACAAGGATTTGCAGGGAAAAAGAAAACTTAAAACCTTCTTCCATACCCCACTGAACCGTACAATTGGTTGCCAAATGCAGAAGGTTTGTATTCATCTCTTGAATAACCAATTGAAAACAACAGCAGGTTTTTTTGTTTTACCGATGCTCTTACACCTGCAATAACACGGTTTGAATATAATCGTTGATTGGTGGTGAACTGGATATTCCTTGTTTCATCAGGCGAAACGCCTGTGCCGTATTGCAGCCATACATAATCATTCATTTCACCAAAGTACCTGCGTGCTGTAAATAAGCCTGCAAAGTTGAAGCCGTTGTTATCGCTCATAAAACTTCTTGCCTGTAAAAACCAGTTACCTGTATAATAACCAATACCTGCCACAGCAATAAGTAAACTTCTGTCAAAATACAGGTAGCGAAAGCCGCCTTCTACTTCTACAGCTTTAGGGAGATTGACATACAACGAATAACCTGCACGGAACTTGGGAAACACCGGCATGTTTGCTGAATAACCAATGCCTGCATAGCTATACACTTTCTTTGAGAATTTAGGATATGCCTCCAGTTCGCCCTGCCAGCCATTTTGCGAAAGACGGTTTGCATAATTCAAGCGGCCAAGTATAGCTGCCTTCTTTGTTTCATGTTTGTATTCAAGTCCGGTAATATGCCAGTCGCTGGTAAACTGTTTATCAAAATGAAAATACTCGTATTGAATTGTGAGCGTGTTTTTGAACGGCACACTGTCTGTTTGCTGTGCAGCAGAAAACAATGGCAGAAAGAAGATAATGTATAATGCAAAATAGTTTCTCATATACTGATGACGGAATGCATAAAGATAACTGTAATCGGGAAATTGTTTTGTAGTAGGAAATAGTGAATACAGTGACTATGCTTTAAAACCGAACAAACCAGTCGCAGAAATTGCGCCAGAACTCAAACTTGTGGAATGTAAAGACTGAAATATGATAGAGCAGCAGAATGAGTAACACAAAGGGGAATACATTCCATCGTTTATGCGATCGCCAATCCCAGATGCAAAGACCAATCAGCATCAGATCGGCCAGGAGGAATCCGGCAAAAGGGGCCATCGGGTTGCCTTCAATTGTGGGCATATAATCCAGTATGCCTCTGAAATGAATATGTATCAGGCGGTCGGTAACAGGCGTAAACATGGTAAATGCTGTACCAATCATATAACGGGCATGAATAGTTGATTTTTTGCGGTGATAAATAGCGAGGCCATATAATAGTGCAAATGCAACAAGTGCATTAAAAGCCAGTGCCACAAAAAAGTAATCTATTGTGCCCAATTGCGGCAAAGGTGATAGCTGGTATTTTAAAAGATCAAGAGTTGTAAAGATCATGAACGGCACTAACAGATATGATGATTTGCCAACAGTCCGGTGCAGCTTTGTTTGTTTTTTTCGGATGAGGTAGGGTTGTACGATCAACATCAGGCACCAGAACGTTAGGGCAATGCCATGCAGATGCATCCTGTAATTTTTTTGCTCAAGCAGTTTGGTGAAATAGGTGACCCAAAAGCCGGCAATCACAAAAAGAAAGAAACCAATAAAATAAAAATGACTTTTCTGGAAAATTGTTTTCTCAAGCTTCATAACAGTTGGTCGTACAGTTTATACGCTAACTGACAAGATACAAATCTGTCTGAGAATAAATAACAGTCTTCTAATTGTTTAAGTAGTTAACAACGCATCAGTTTTGTTCCATATACTCATGCAGCAGCGTGGCATTTACGATCTGTGTTTTTTTGCCATCGGTGCTTATTGCGTTTTCAGCAACCAGTTCATTCATGATGCGGAATAACGATTCGTATGTTGTGCCTGTGTAAGAAGCAAGATCCTGTCTGCTGATGGAAAGATGAATGTAACCATCCTTGTCTTTCCCGAATTTTTTTTCCAGGTAAAGCAAAGCATTGGCAATACGGCCTTTTACATTCATGTGGGCCAGGTTGCGCATACGCTTCTCTGATTCTTTCAGCTCTGCAGCAAAAAACATCAACAGGTTGTATTGAAAATCGGGATTGGTGCGGAGTGTACTGTTAAAAAAAGAAAGATCAATATAGCAAACATCTGTTGGCTCCATAGCAGTGCCAGAAACGGGATAAAATTCATCATCACCCAATCCACGATGGCCAACAATATCGCCATCTTTTGCAATGCGTAGAATCAGTTCTTTGTCGTTACCCCAGCGTTTGTGCACTTTCACCAATCCTTTATTAATAAAGTACATGCCTGTCACTTTTTCTCCTTCCGTAAAAAGCTGTTCTCCTTTTTTAAAGTGAAAACTTTTTCTGTTGGTATCAAGTGCTGGCAGCCAGTCTGGCTGGCATTGTCTGCACATGCTGCAACTTTTCAGATCGCAATTCTTTTTGTTAAGCTTCATGGCCGGTTGTGTGTTTGCTGTTGCAAAATAACAGCAAACGGGCTCACAGAGCAGCATTATCGGTTCTTTTGAAGAAAATTAGTTGTTTGATGTGCAATAGCTGATGGAAGCTGTGAGGGGTGTAGGTTCACTACTTCTCCCACAACAATAACAGCAGGGTTGCTCAACTGTGCATAAGCCGATTTAAAAACAATATCTCTGACAGTGCCAATTACCATTTTTTCTTCTGCTATGGTGCCGTTTTGAATAATGGCAACCGGCGTATGCATTTTTCCATGCCTGCTGAAAATGTCCATAATGGCTTCCAGTTTGCTCATGGCCATTAATATAACTACCGTTGCACTTGATTGTGCAGCCAGTTCAATATCCTTTGATAACTCGCCTGAACGGGTTGTGCCGGTGGTTACCCAAAAGCTTTCGTTGATACCTCTGCAGGTGAGTGGTATCATTTGTGAAGAAGGAACTGCAAGAGCACTTGAAATGCCCGGAATAATTTCAACTTGCATACCGGCCTGGCGGGCTGCGTCAATTTCCTCCTGTGCCCGCCCAAAAACAAACGGGTCGCCACCTTTTAGCCTCACAATGCGGCAATGGCTTTGTGCATATTCCACGATCAAGCGATTGATCTCTTCCTGGGATAAAGCATGGCAACCATACCGCTTGCCCACAAAACGCTTTACACATCCTGCCGGGGCGTAGGCCAAAAGTGTTTCGTTTGCCAACGCATCATACAGGATCACATCTGCTTTTTCAAGTGTGCGAATTGCCTTGATTGTGATCAATTCAGGGTCGCCGGGACCAGCGCCAACGAGGTACAAAAACGACAGGTTCATATAAAGTATAAAATATTATATGTAATAAAAATTATGGTTTCGTGATTGAAATTATATTTTTTAGTTCTAATTTCATGACATGAATCATTTAATAATATGTTTTTTAATGGCTAAATAGTTAAAACTATTATATAAATAAAATCATAATACGATTGTTTGCTGCCATTATTGTTTACACTTAAAACAGTAACAACATGAAAGTGGTAGTAATTGGAAACGGCATGGTGGGGTACAAATTTTGCGAAAAGCTTGTAAAAAAGAACAGTGCCGGTAATATCTCCATCGTGGTTTTTGGAGAAGAAGTAAGACCGGCATACGATCGGGTGCACCTGAGTGAGTATTTCGCTGGTAAGTCTGCTGACGATCTTACCCTCGCCCCCAAAGAATGGTATAGTGAAAATGGCATTGTGCTCCATCTTTCTGATCCGGTTGTTTCAATTGACCGGGAAAAGAAAACGGTGTTCTCACACGCAGGGGTTACCGAAACTTACGATTACCTCATTCTTGCTACAGGTTCGGCAGCCTTTGTTCCGCCAATTCCTGGTGTGGAAAAAGAAGGTGTATTCATCTACCGCACAATTGAAGACCTGGAGCTGATGACCGATTGGGCGAAAAAATCAAAGAAAGGTGCAGTGATTGGTGGCGGCTTGCTTGGTTTGGAAGCAGCAAAGGCTATGCTTGATCTTGGTGTTACCGATACACAGGTGATTGAATTTGCTCCACGCCTTATGCCTCGTCAAATTGATGATGCGGGCTCAAGATTATTACAATCTAAATTGGAAGACCTCGGTCTTACGATCCATACATCAAAAAATACAACATCTATTAATGGTGATGATGCGATCAGCAGCATGAGTTTT